>JBCCAC010000140.1:0-6662 GCA_039815015.1 Pseudomonadota bacterium
CCATGGTCGACGTCGACATCGCCGCGGGAGAAAACCGCGCCGACGACTATCTGGCGGTCAATCCGCGCGGCACGCTGCCGGCACTGCAGCTCGATGATGGCACAGTCATCGATGAATCGATAGCCATCTGCCGCTATTTCGAGGCGCAGCAACCCGAGCCTGCGCTGTTCGGCTCGACGCCACTCGAAATCGCCCGGGCGGAACAGTGGCAGCGCCGCGTCGAACTGGACGGTTTCTTCAACGTCGCCAGCATCTTCCGCAATACCGCACCGCATTTCGCCAATCATGCCGCACCCGGCGCCGTCCCGGATACCAAGCAGATTCCGGCCCTTGCCGAACGCGGCATGGCGTTGCTGCCGGGCTTCTTCGCCATGGTCGAGCGGCAATTGTCGGACCATGAATTCCTTGCCGGCGATCGCTACAGCGTCGCCGACATTACGCTGTTCTGCACCATCGGTTTCGCCCGCTGGGTCAAGGTGGGAATTCCGGACGACTGCCCTCACCTCGCCGCCTGGAACGAGCGCATGCTCGCCCGCCCGTCGGCCAAGGCCTGATCGCCATGGCAAACATTCCCCTCGGCGATCTCGCCGGCCGTGTCGCCGTCGTTACCGGTGCCGCCTCCGGCATCGGTCTCGGGATCGCGACGGCGCTTGCCCAGGCCGGCGTCAAGGTCATGATGAGCGACATCGATGCGGACGCACTGCAACGGGTCGTATCCGAATTGCAGGCCACGAACGCCGACGTCGACAGCGTCGTGACCGATGTATCGCTGAAGCCTGAAATCCAGGCGATGGCAGACCGAGTGCTGGAGCGGTACGGCAAGGTCCATATCCTCGTCAGCAATGCCGGCGTTGGCGGCGGCGCAGGCTATCGCAGATGGACCGACGCGAGCTGGGACTGGGCCCTCGGCGTCAATCTGATGTCCGTGGTCTGGGGATTTGAGATTTTCGGGCCGCTGATCGAAAATCACGGCGAAGGCGGCCAGATCGTCTCGACCGCGTCCATGGCCGGGCTGATCGCCGCGACGGCGCCCTCTTATGCCACCACGAAATACGGCGTCGTGGCGATGTCGGAACATCTCCGCCCGGTTCTCGCGCCGCGCGGGATCGGCGTCTCCGTCCTGTGCCCGGGCTTCATACGCACGCAGATCATGGATTCGCAAAGAGCCATCCCGCCCAGACTGCGAGGTCAGGTGGAGGGCTCGGCTCCCGACGATACCAGCGACGCCTTCTGGCAGGTCGCGGCCGCCGCGATCTCACGCGGTATCGACCCGCTCTACGTCGGTGAACTGGTGCGCGAAGCGATTGAGGAAGACTGGCCGTATATCTTTACCGACACCGAATTCGAGGGCGCGGTGAACGAACGCTTTGCCGAGATCACGCGCGGCTTCGACCGCATACGCGACCGAACACTCAAACGCTGATCGGGCCTATCCGGCCCAGAGCCGTTGGGTTTCTCACCATGACTGTCATTCCTGCGATTGCGGGAATTCAGACGAACGACACTGGCAAATGCGAACGCAGAAAAGCGTCCGGGACGCCCTGGTTCAGCCTAGTTCAGCCTAGTACCCAGATCGGCGATCGCACGGTCGGTCAGTGACTTCTGTTCGGCGGCGTCGGTGCGGCCGGCGATCAGATTGGCGGCGGCACTGGTGGCAAGCGAAGCAACGCGCGCCTTCAGGTCAGCCTCCGCGGCCCGTTCCGCAGCGGCGATTTTGCCTTCGGCCGCTTCACGGCGACGGGCGACCATAGCCGTGGCATTCGCCTCGGCATCGGCGACGATGGCCGCCGCTTCGGCCTTCGCGTTTTCCAGGACGGTCTCGGCATCCTTTGCACTCTGATCCGCGCGGCGCTGCTGTTCGGCCAGCAACGCTTCGGCCTCGGCGCGCAGGGCTTTCGCCTCGTCGAGTTCGCCGCGAATGCGTTTACCGCGTCCGTCGAGTGCCGTCGCGATCGACGACGGCACTTTCAGAAACAGGAGAATGGCGACGAACAGCACGAAGCTGGCGCCGACCCAGCCATAGGAGTCGAGACCGAGGAAATATTCGTGATTTTCGCCGGTTTCCGCTTCCGTCACGGCTTCGGACTGCGCCATCTCATTGCCTTCCCCGACGGCATCGAGGACGATCTCGTCCTCGGCGAACGCGCTTTCGTTGCGCGTCGCATCCGTTGCGGTGCTGGCGGGTACGTCGACCGAGCGAACCTGATCCTGCATGACCTGTCCTAATCCTAGGCCGACGCCGACGCGACGGCGGATGCCGCATCGGGTTCCGGCGGCCGGTCGCCGGTCAGACGCTCGACGATATCCTGCGTCGCGTCCACCGCGATGGCGTCCAGCGACTTGAGCGCCGCCGACCGCGCCGTCGCCAGATCGGCTTCCGCCGCGGCGATGGTCGCGGCCAGTTCCTCGTCCGCCGCCTTCATGCGCGCCTCGTTCGCCTTCGCGGCATCGGCTTTCGCCGCGCCGATCAGCGACTGCGCCTCGTCGCGGGAACCGGCGATCTTGGCCTCATAGGCCTCGCGCCGGTGCTCCGCGTCCAGACGCGCCTTTTCAGCGGCATCGAGATCGCCGCCGATCGTACCGGCGCGCCGTTCCGCCACGCCCGCCACCTTGGGCAGCATGGCGCGCATCATCAGGAACAGAATCCCGAAGGTGACGAGCAGCCATGCGATCTGCGGTAGCGCGACGCGGGCGAATTCGAACTGAGGCATTTTTGTCCTGCCGCCCGATCAGACGACGAAGAGCAGGATCAGCGCGACGAGGAACGCGAAGATACCGAGCGCCTCGGTCACGGCGAAACCGAAGAGAAGGTTCGGACGCTGCGAGTTCGCCGCCGCCGGGTTGCGGAGCGCGCCCAAGAGGAACATGCCGAAGATCAGGCCCACGCCAATGGCGGCCATGCCGAGGCCCATTGCCGCAAAACCGGCGCCGAGGAGCTTAGCTGCTTCTGCTTCCATGATAACTTACCCTTTCGAGAGACTTAGTGTTCGAGATTGATGGAATCGTTCAAATAGACCGTGGTGAGGAGCGCGAAGACATAGGCCTGCACGACCGCAACGATCAGTTCGAGTGCGTAGAGCGCGACGTTCATCGCGAAGGGCAGAACCCCGACCGCCGCCCAGATGCCGCCGGCAAGGCCGAGCGAAATGACGAAGCCGGCGAAGATCTTCAACAGGATGTGGCCCGCGGTCATGTTCGCGAACAGACGTACCGACAGCGTGATCGGGCGCGACAGGAAGCTGATGATCTCGATGGGGATGATCAGCGGCATCAGATACCAGGGCGTCCCCGGCGGCAGGAAGAAGGAGAACCAGGACAGGCCATGCTTCGCGATGCCGATCAGGATGCAGAGCACGAAAATGAAGGCGGCGAAGGCGAAGGTGACGGCCAGATGGCTCGTCACGGTGAACGCATAGGGCAGCAGCCCGGCGATATTTGCCACCAGAATGAAGATGAACAGGCTGAAAATGAACGGCACGTAGGCGCGCCCCTTCGGCCCGATATTCTCATCGACCATGCCGACGACGAATTCGTGCAGGCCTTCGACGGCGGACTGCCAGCGGCCCGGCACCAGCTCGGCCTTGCGCATGCCGAAGAACATGAACACCCAGATCGCGACGAGGACGGCGATCATCCAGGCCGACGCGTTTGTGAAGCTGACGTCATATCCCGCGACCTCGATCGGATAGATCGGCTTGATGTCGAATTGTTCGAGCGGCCCAGCCATAATCAGAACATGCTCTCTTCATCATCATGGTCGTCGACACGCGGCAGCGCCGCCAGTTCGGCCTCGGATATCTTCGCCGCCTCACGATTGACCGCCCGCATCAGGTTCATGAACCCGGCGACCAGCCCCAGAAGGAAGCCGAGGATCGAAAGCCATGGCAATGTGCCGAGCCAGCGATCCAGAAAATATCCAAGCGCCGCTCCGACCAGAATGCCCGCCACCAGTTCCAGCGCCAGCCGTGTCCCCTGTGCGAAGGCGTTCCCAGCGACGGCGCGCGGGTCGGCCTGCGGATTGGCACGTTCCCTTGCAGCGGCCAGCCGGGCCTCCAGGGGAAGCTCGGATTTGCGGGTCTCGGTCATGTGTCGAGAGACTCCCGCGCGTCGCCACATATTCGCGAACAGCGCCATGGATACGGCATGCGCCGGCCCGGGTCGAAGACGCCCCCTGCCGAAGCGAGGCCGTCCCTATGAAAGCTCGCTCTCCAAGTCAACGGCGGCGATGCCCCTTTCGCTGCGGCGCAGCATGGCCCGTCGCAATCACGTCCCCTGCGAAAGTCGAGCGGTGACGCAAAGCGCCCGGGAACTAGAGCTGTCCGTGGAAGCGGGAGATCGGCGTCGGTGGATCTGAACTACAGTCCTCAGCATGAACGGATGCGCGCGGATGTCGCAGCGTTTTTGCAGGCGAACGCGCATCTTGCGCCGGGGCCGGCGGATCGCGGCCTCAGAAACAGGAAGCGGCTGGACTGGCAGCGCCTTCTCATCGAACATGGCTACGCCGCGCGGACCATTCCCTCGGAATATGGCGGTTATGGCGCCGAACCCGACATTCTCGCATCCCGCATCATCGCTGAGGAATTCGCAAAATCCGGCCTGCCGGGCGGGATCGCGAATCAGGGCATTTCCATGCTGGTGCCCACATTGCTGGAGGTCGGCAGCGAGGCGCAGAAGCGCGAATGGATCGCGCCGACCATCCGCGGCGACATCATCTGGTGCCAGGGCTATTCGGAACCCGGCGCGGGCTCGGACCTCGCCAGCCTGAAGACCTCTGCGGTCGTCGATGGCGACGATTATATCATCAACGGGCAGAAGATCTGGACGTCGACCGCGCGTCAGGCCGACATGATCTTCTGCCTGGTCCGTACCGAAGCAGACGCACCGAAGCATCATGGCATCTCCTATCTGATCTTCCCCATGGACACGCCCGGCATCGAGGTCCGCCCGCTCGTCGACATGACCGAGGCGGCAAACTTCAACGAGGTGTTCTTTACCGATGTGCGCGTGCCGCGATCGTCGGCCGTCGGCGAACCGGGCGCCGGTTGGCAGGTCGCGAACGCCACCCTGACGCACGAGCGCGGCATGCTCGGCAACCCCGACGCGGCCAAGGCGCGGCTGCTGGCGATCGCCGAATTGATGCAGCGGGAAACCGTGGGCGGCGAGCGCCTGATCGACAATCCCGTCATGCGGGACCGGCTGGTGGCGCTACAGGCCAGGGTCTACGCGATGCAGGCGAACGGGTTGCGCACGATGACCGCGCGGGCGAACGGCGAAAGCGCCGGCATGGCCGGCCTGATCGTGAAGCTTGAAGGTTGCGAGCTGAACCACGAGCTTGCCCGCCTCGCCATCGACGCGATGGGCGAATTCGGCCTCTTGTACGGTGAAGGCGAATATCTGCGCGATTTCGGCGAATGGCAGCAGAAATACATGTACGATCTCGGCCTCATCATCGGGGGCGGAACCGCGCAGATTCAGAAGAACATTATCGCCGAACGCGGCCTCGGCCTGCCGCGCGAACCGAAGCCGCCGCGCTCAGCCGCGGAACGGGCGGCCTAGCGTGGAATTCGCGCTCTCCGACGATCAGACCATGCTGCAAAGCTCCGTCAGGGGCGCTCTCGCGCAGGCGGCAACGCTTGATCAGGTCCGTGCCGCTGCGGCAGGCGATTCCGGGGCCGGCGCAGGCGTCACGGCGACGCTTGCCGATATGGGCGTGCCGTCGATCCTGGTCCCGGACGCGCATGGCGGGCTCGGTCTCGGGTTGCTAGAGGCATGTCTCGTCGCAGAAACGATGGGCGCCAGCGCCGCGCCCGGCGGCTGTCTGGGCAACATGGTCGCTGCCGTGGCGATCTCGCTGGCCGGGACGGAAGCGCAGAAGGCCGACTGGTTGCCGCGCATCGCATCGGGCGAGGCGATGTTCGCACTCGCCCTCGCCGAACGGACCGGTGCGCGTGATGGCGCTGGCGTTCATGTCGATCATGAGAAACTCAACGGCAAGAGCCTGTTCGCGCAGGATTTCAGTGGCGCCGGTCATGTTCTGACTGTGGCCGATGACGGAACCCTTTACATCGCGGCTGCGGAGGATGTGACCGCGACCGCGCTCAGGACCGTCGACCGGACGCGTGGGTTTCACGAACTGACATTCGACGGCGTTACCGCGGAACGCCTGTCGGGCGAGAACGAACCGGGCCGGGCGGCCGACGCGGCCATCGCCGCGGCGCGCCTTCTCCTGGCCGCCGACACGCTCGGCGCCGCTTCGACCATGCTGGCGAAGGCCGTCGCCTA
The DNA here is from genome assembly GCA_039815015.1 of Pseudomonadota bacterium. Taxonomy (GTDB): domain Bacteria; phylum Pseudomonadota; class Alphaproteobacteria; order Sphingomonadales; family Sphingomonadaceae; genus Pacificimonas. The sequence goes on from JBCCAC010000140.1 coordinate 6,283, forward strand.
TGCCGGCGGACGTGAGCAATTCGGCCGCCCGATCGGCAGCTTCCAGGCGGTCAAGCATATGTGTGCGGAGATGGCAGCAGCGATCGAACCGGCGCGCGCGCTCGTCTGGCAAGCCGCCCATGGCTGGGACATCGGTGTGGAAGACGCGCCATTGATGATCTGCCTCGCCAAATCGCACCTCGCCGAAATCGGCACGTTCGTCGCACGGACGGCGACGGAGGTACATGGCGGCATGGGCTTCACCGACCTCGTTGGCCTGCACTACTGGTTCAAGCGCATCGGCGCGAACCGGCAGCTCCTCGGCGGCCCCGAGCGCCTTCGCGAAGAGGCGGCCCGTTTGCAGGGCTGGGCTTAGACACGAACAGCGCGTTCGGTCTCAA
>JBCCAC010000394.1:0-2362 GCA_039815015.1 Pseudomonadota bacterium
GATCGACGGCCGCCTGAGCCACAAGGGCACGGCCAGCGAGCTGAAGCTGGTCAAGGACGCGAAGCAGCAGAAAACCCAAGTCTGAACGCTTGCGCGCGTAGCACCTAAATCGCCGACAGAACCCCTGCTTGCGCGGGGATTCCGTGAGGGTCAACGCGGCCTTGGCAGATTGGGCATGGGTGTGCGGCCCGGACGATCCTTGCGCGGTGCAGGCGCCTGATAGGCGACGGCGCAATGTTCGTTGCAATAGGGAAAGCCCGGTTCGGACTTCGCGCCGCAGAAGTGGAATTCCGCCTCGCCCGGATGGCCGATGGGCCATTTGCAGACGCGTTCGGACAGTTCGAGGATCGAGGTCTTGTCCTTGACGCTGTCCGACATGCGCGCCGGGCGCAGCGGCTTCTTCGGAGCCGGACGCGGCGCGGGCCGTGGGTCGTGGATCTGTATGCGCGGCGCCGCGACGGTCGACTGATCGACGTCCGATCGTGCGGATAGCGGCACCTTCGGCGCGATGGGAAGATCATCGCCGGCATCGTCGTCCTCGTCGGCGTCCGCAGAGGTGTCTACGCCCGTATCCGCGGCAACTTTCGGCGCGTCGGCAGGCGTAACGGCCGGCTTCGCTGCAGCGGACGGCGCGGCGGTCGCGCCCGGCGCGCTCTTTGCCACTTTGGGTTTCGCAGCCGCCGCCGCGGAAACGGGTTCGGGACTGTCTTTCGCCTTCGCCCCGGCCGCCGGCTTCGCCGCCTTGGCCTTGTCCGTTTTCTTGGCCGGCGACTTTACGGGCGACGGCCGCTTTTCAAGGCCGAGGCGGTGTGCCTTGCCGATGACGGCGTTGCGCGTCACGCCGCCCAGCTGTTCGGCGATATGAGAGGCGGGATGTCCCTCCTCCCACAGCTTACGGAGGATTTCGATACGTTCGTCGGTCCAGGACATGGGGCGGCGGGCTCTTTCCATATGCGTGACAGCGACGGGGCGCGGCTTGCAGGCGGTGAGCGGCGCATCTAGTCCGGAACGCATGGACATGAAGACCGATGCCGTTCCGACCGCACGCCACCCGGAACCGGGCGAGCCGCTGATCCCGTTCGTCAACTGGCGGGGATTGCAGACCCTCTACATGAAGGAGGTCAGGCGCTTCTTCAAGGTGCAGCTACAGACCGTCTGGGCGCCGGCGGTGACGACGCTCCTGTTCATGGCGATCTTCACCATTGCGCTCGGCCGCGGCGAAGGGACGATGATGGGCGTCGCCTTCAACGATTTTCTCGCCCCCGGCCTCATCATCATGGCGATGATCCAGAACGCCTTTCAGAATACGTCCTCATCGATCCTCATCGGCAAGATGCAGGGCACGATCGTCGACATTCTGATGCCGCCGCTGTCGACGGGCGAACTTATCGCGAGCTTCATCGCCGGCGCGGTCACGCGCGGTATCCTCGTCGGCACCGCGGTCTATCTCGCCATGTGGCTATGGCCCGGCGTCGAACCCGTCATCCGCAATCCGCTGGCGGTCGTCTATTTCGGATTTTCGGGCACCATACTCCTGGCGCTGATGGGCATTCTGACCGGGCTCTGGGCGGACAAATTCGATCATGCGACGGCGGTTTCGAACTTCATCGTACAGCCGCTGTCGCTCCTCTCCGGTACTTTCTACCTGCTCGACAAGCTACCGCCGCTGGCGCAGAAACTCAGTCTCGGCAATCCGTTCTTCTATATCATCGACGGCTTTCGCTACGGCTTCCTGGGCATCGCGGACGCGCCGCTGGCACAGGGCGCGATATTCCTCGCCATTCTGAACGCGGTCCTGTTCGCCATCGCCTATCGGCTGCTCGCGATCGGCTGGCGCATCAAGAGCTGACGCCGTTCCCACCCGCCCGTTTGACTAGCCGGGACGAGAGCCCCTAATTGCGGCGCATATCCAGTCTTCGGAGCCAGTCCCATGTCCATGCCCGCCCTGATGCCGACCTATGCGCGTTGCGAGGTCGAACCGGTGCGCGGCGAAGGCGCCTATCTCTATGGTGCCGACGGCAAGAAATATCTCGACTTCGCGACGGGGATCGCGGTCAACTGCCTGGGCCACGGCCATCCGCATCTGACGAAGGCGATCCAGGACCAGGCGGCGACGCTCGTTCACACGTCGAACCTCTATTCGGTTCCGAAGCAGTGGGAACTTGCCGAGCGGCTGGTCGATCTGACCTTCGCCGACACCGTCTTCTTCACCAATTCGGGCGTCGAGGCGTTCGAATGCGCGGCCAAGACGGCGCTCGCCTATCAGCACGTCAATGAACATCCCGAACGCAACCGCATCATCACGTTCCACAATGCGTTTCATGGCCGCTCCATCGCGGCGATCTCCGCCACGGGCTCGGAA
>JBCCAC010000184.1:0-5374 GCA_039815015.1 Pseudomonadota bacterium
ACGATGTCGAAATCACGGTCGAGATCCGCGACACCCACCGCGCTTCCTATCGAAAGCGATCCGGCCGAATGCCACCCTGATCTGGGCCGCCCTGATCTAGACCACCTTGTCCGGCCACAGGCACAGATCGTTCAGGAAACAGTCCCCGCATTTCGGGGCGCGGCTGGTGCAGACGCGCTTGCCGAACTGGATCAGCCAGAAATGTCCCTCGGCCATGGCCCAGTCGGGCGCGCGGTCTTCCAGCCGTTCGGCGATCTTCGCTTCCGTCTTCGCGGGCGCCAGGCCAGTGCGATTGCACACGCGGCCGACATGCGTATCGACGGCGATGACCGGTTCGCCATATGTGAAATGCATGACGATGTCGGCGCACTTGCGGCCGATGCCGGGCATTTCGAGGAGGCCCGCGCGCGTCGTCGGAACGTCGCCGCCGCGTTCGTCGATCAGGTGGCGGCAGAATTTGCGGATCGATTTCGCCTTGTTGTTGTAAAGGCCTGCAGGACGGATCGCGGCCTTCAACTCTTCATCGCCGAGCGCCAGCATGCTCTCCGGCGTATTCGCGAGCACGAACAGCGCCTCGGTCGCCCTGGCCGTATTCGAATCGAGCGACTGCGCCGACAGCATGCAGGCGATGCAGGAGCGGAACGGGTCCGGCTGTTCCTTCGGCCCCTTCGCGCCGCGCGTGTCGCCCGGCATGGCGTCGGCAAGGCGGCGGAACATGATCTCGATCTCGTCACCGTCGAGCTCGGGCAGCGATTTTTGTCTTGGTTTGGCTTTGGCAGGCATGCGCTTCTCAACGTACCGCCGCCCGGCAGGTTCATTCGGTCGGTTCAGCCGGCCAGCGCGCGGCCGGTTTCGCATTGCGCGACCACGGGACAGGCGCGGCAATCCGGTGCCGTCGGGCGGCATATGGTCTGCCCCAGGGCCTTCATCAGCATATGATGCTCGTCCATGTCCTCGGGCGACCATTCCGTCGGCAATAGCGGCACCAGAATGTCATAGGCGCGCGCCGTATCGGCACGCGGCGGCACCAGACCCAGCCGCTGGACGATGCGGCGATGGTGCGAATCGATCACCATCGCCGGCCGGTTCATCGTGCTGGCGTTCATGACCGAGGCGCTCACCTTGCGGCCGACGCCGGGCAGATCCTCCAGCCACGCCATCGCCTCGGTGACGCTCATGGTATGCAGATGGTCGAGCGTGGCACCGCCACAGCGATCGACGATGGCGGTCAGCGCCGATTTCAGGCGTTCGGCCATGCGCTCGGGAAAGGTCGCCGTCTCCAGAAACCGCTGCAATTCATGGGTCGGCGCCGCGGCGGCGTTCGCCCAGTCGCCATAATGCGCCAGCATCTCCCGCGTCGACCGGTTCGAAACCTCGGTTCGCGTCTGCGCGCCGATGACGCCCTGCACCAGCTGGTCTAGCGGGGAAAACCGCGATCCTCGCGGCCGCAGACGCCGGCCGAACCGGGCGATCAGACGCCGGTGGATATCCCGCAAACGCTCCGTGCGGTCATCGATGGCGAAGGCGAGTTGCATGACCGGATATTGCCTCGCTGCACGGAACGTTACAAGAACGATTGCACACCCGTGATGGCGATATGGCGCCGTCCCCGTTGACAGCCGCGCGGTCGCACCGGAATGGCTGATGCCGTCCATTATGGTGAAGACCGTTTCGATCTCCAGACCGCTGCTGTCCGTTCTACTGTGCTTTTCCATGGGCATGCTGCTGGCCGCATGCTCGTCCGGCGCGCCGATGCCGTCCGGAACCGGTCAGCGTATCGTCAGCCTGGATCATTGCGCCGACCAATATGTCCTGAAATTTGCCGACCGCGGCGACATTGCCGCGCTTTCGCCGCAGGCCGAAGCGCCGTTCTCGTACCTGCGCGCCGAAGCATCCGGCATTGCCAAGGTCAGCCCACGCGCGGCCGACATACTGGCGCTACGCCCCGATCTCGTCGTCCGCTCCTATGGCGGCGGGCGTGAGATTGGCGGTTTTCTGGAACGCGCCGGCATTCCCGTCGTCCAACTCGACTTTCCGGACAGCATCGCAGGCGTGCGCGCCGAAGTCCTGCGCGTTTCCAAAGCGCTCGGCCGCGCGGAAGCAGGCGAGAAAGTGGTGCAGAACATGGATCGTCGCCTGCGCGCGCTTCGCGAGAACGCCGCCGGATCACGCGCGCTTTACATGACGCCGCTCGGGGCGACGACGGGCCCGGGCACGCTGGTGCACGAGATGCTGACGACGTCGGGCCTTGCGAATTTTCAGGACCGCCCCGGCTGGAATCCGCTCCCGCTGGAGCGGCTGGCCTATGAGCGCCCGGACCTCGTCGCGGCCGCCTTCTATGTCGACGGATCGGGGCACGCCGATCGATGGAGCGCCGCCCGCCATCCCGTCGCCCGGCGGCAACTGGCCGAGCGGCCGGTCGTCACATTGTCCAGCGCCTGGACCGCTTGCGGCGGCTGGTTCCTGGTCGACGCGGTCGAAGCACTTGCGCGGCATCGCGAACGGGCTGCGGAGTGAACGCCCGGCTCATTGCCACACTGATCGCAATATGGCTCGTGGCGACGCTTGCCGCGATCGCTTGGGGATCGGTGCCACTCGACCTCGGCCGCGTGCTCGCGGCGCTCGGCGGTCTTGGCAGCGAAGGCGACCGGATCGTGATATGGCAGATCCGCCTGCCCCGCGCCCTGACCGCCGCGCTCGTCGGCGCGGCTCTCGGCATGAGCGGCGCGGCGTTGCAGGGCCTGCTGCGCAATCCACTGGCGGAGCCGGGCGTACTCGGCGTCTCCGCAAGCGCCGCGCTGGCCGCGACGACCGTACTTTATCTCGGGCTGGCAACCTATCACCCGCTCATCCTGCCGGCCGCGGCCATTGCCGGCGCGCTGGCCGCCACGTTCATCGTCGCGATCGCCGCTTTCCGTACCCGCTCGGTCGTCACGCTGATCCTCATCGGCGTCGGCATATCCAGCTTCGCCGCCGCCCTGATGGCGCTGATGATGAACCTCGCGCCCAATCCATTTTCGCTCGCCGACATGGTCGACTGGATGCTGGGAAGCGTCGCCAATCGCAGTCTCGCCGATATCGCCCGGTCGGGACCATTTCTGGCGGTCGGCATCCTCATCATGCTTATCAGCCGCCGCGGTCTCGCCGCGCTCAGCCTGGGCGAGGAGGCTGCGGAGGGGATCGGCCTCGATCTGAAGCGCCAGCGTCTCCTCGTGATCATGGGCGCCGGTCTCGCCACCGGCGCCGCCGTCGCGCTCGCAGGGACGATCGGCTTCGTCGGCATCGTCGCGCCGCATCTGATCCGTCCTGCCGTTCGGCACGACCCGGCACGGCTGTTGATCCCGGCCGCGCTTCTGGGCGCGATCATATTGGTCGTTGCGGACATCGGCGTCAGGCTGCTGCCGACCGATACCGAACTGAAGCTCGGCGTCGTCGCGGCTCTGGTCGGGGCGCCGATCTTCATCTCGATCGCGGCACGACGCCGCCGCGTCGGCACATGAGCATTCTCAGCGCCCGGAACTTGTCCTACTGCGTCGATGGCCGCCCGCTCGTCGACGGTGCGAGCTTCTCGCTTCGCGAGGGTGAGCGTACATTTCTGATCGGTCCGAACGGCGCGGGAAAGACCACGCTCGTGCGTCTCGCCCTCGGCCTGCTGCCGTCCGCATCGGGAACGGCGATGCTGGGCGGGACCGATGTCAGCAGGTTGAGCCCGGTCGAGCGCGCGCGGCGGGTCGCCTATCTGCCGCAGGACCGCAGTCTCGCCTGGCCGCAACCGGTCCGCGACGTCGTGGCGCTGGGCCGCTTCGCGCATGGCGGCGGCACCGGCAGGCTGACCGCCGATGATCGCGCCATGATCGACCGCGCCATGAAGGACTGCGGTCTCGATGGACTTGAGGACCGCGCAATCGATACGCTGTCCGGTGGCGAGCGCGCCCGCGTCCACATGGCGCGCGCCTTCGCGAGCGCCGCACCGTTGCTGGTCGCGGACGAGCCCATCGCCGCACTCGACCCGCGCTATCAGCACGAATTGATGCACCTGTTCCTGCGGCTGACAGAAGGTGGCCGAACGGTCCTGGCGATCGTCCACGACCTCGCGCTGGCGGCGCGCTATGCGGACAGGCTGATCTGGATGCAGGCCGGCCGCATCGTTGCCGACGGCCCGCCGCACGCGACCATGACGGCGGACAGGCTGCGCGACGTCTTCGGCGTCAAGGCACACGTGTCAGGGGACGAGAACGCCATTCATGTCGAGATCACAGGCCCGATAGCTTAAGCCTCGCGCGAGCGATTTACCTGAAACCGCGAACATCAGCGGTTCCAGCCGTTCAAACCCGCTGATGATTGAGCAGACGGCGGACATGGGCGGTGGCGAGCAGGACGCCGCCGATCACCGTTGCCAGGCGTTCGTCGATGCCGATCCGTTCATGCTCCAGACCGGCCACCAAGAAGGCGCACCCGAGCAGCGCAGGTATCAGGAAGGCCGGCGAGCGTCCTCGCGGCGCGAACACCGCGACCGTCACGACCATGGCCATGGCGACTGACGCCAGCGCCACATGGACGCCTTCCGCCGCGAACACCGCGCCGCCGATCGGAAGGAGAACCGATGCGATCGGTGCGGCGAGGCAGTGAACGACGCACAAGGCGCTCGTGGCGACCGCGGTGCGGTCGGCGATCCCGGCTGCAAACATTTTTGGCGACCCTGATGTGATAATATCACATGTAGTTAGGCTGCTGGCCCTACGGCGTCAATCGCCCGCCGCGGTCCGGGCATGATCTCGATATTCATAGGGCAGGCCGGCTCAACCCATCCTCGTCCAGCCGAGGCTTTCTAAAAGCGCCGATTCCAGATATGATATAGTATGACATTACACCAACTGTCACGAGCGTCGACACGATCGCCAGCGGCACGCCGGCAAAGCGGCACGCACCTTGCGCGCTGGAAGGCCATTCATTCCCGCGAACACGCCCTAGTCACCATTGAGCGCGAGGCCATGGTCCCGGCCCATATCATCCAGGCGCTGCTTGCCGAGGCGCCGTTCACGTGGCTTGCCGAAGGCCCGCTGGACGAGATTGCCGCGTCGCTGGCGACGATACCTTCCGAACTTGGGACTGACATCTGCGAGCTTGCGGCTGACTTTGCCGCCACGATGTCGGTCACGTCCGTTCGCGTGAAGCTGAAGGCCGTGACCACGAATGCCTGTTGCAAGGTGCATTCCGACTTCACGGACGTGCGTTTGATCAGCACCTATGCCGGCCCCGGCACGGACTATGTCGCAGACCCGCACGAGCCGGACCGTCTTTCGCATATGCGGGCGGGCTGGATCGGCCTGTTCAAGGGCCGGGCCTATGGCGATGGCCATCCGGTATGCCTGCA
>JBCCAC010000007.1:0-18206 GCA_039815015.1 Pseudomonadota bacterium
CTACGATCTGACGGTCGCGATCCAGGGAGACACACCCTCGCTCACTCGGCATGGAGCCATGAATGAAGGTGCGATGAGCTATCGGCTGGGGCTACCTGGAGAGCGCCCGTCTCATGCGCTATGTCTCCACGCGCGGGTCTGCGCCCGCCCTTTCGTTCGAGGAAGTGACGCTTGCCGGGCTGGCGGCGGACGGGGGACTGTATGTGCCGGAACGGTGGCCGGCGCTGGCGGCAGCGGAGATCCGGGCGCTGGCGGGGCTGGATTATGTCGAAACGTGCGTCAGGGTGTGCGCGCCGTTCGTCCGAGGGTCGCTGAGCGAGGATGAGCTGTGCACGATGGCGCGCGCGGCCTATGGCGGGTTCGCGCATGATGCGGTGACGCCGCTGGTGCAGCTGGACAGGCGGCATTGGCTACTGGAGCTGTTTCATGGGCCGACGCTCGCGTTCAAGGATGTGGCGCTGCAGCTGCTGGGGCAGATGTTCGCGCGGTTCCTGCGCGGGCGGGACCGGCCGCTGACCATTATCGGCGCGACGTCGGGCGATACGGGATCGGCGGCGATCCATGCCGTTGCCGGGCTGGCGGCGGCCGAGATCTTCATGGCGCACCCGGCGGAGCGCATTTCGGACGTACAGCGGCGGCAGATGACGACGGTCGACGCACCGAACGTGCACAATGTCGCCATCGCGGGCAGCTTCGATGACGCGCAGCGCCATGTGAAGCGCATGTTCGGCGATCCGGCGCTGACAGACCGCTTCGATTTCGGCGCGGTCAATTCGATCAACTGGGCGCGGCTGATGGCGCAGGTCGTGTATTATTTCTACGCCGCCGTCCGGCTGGGCGCGCCGGATCGTAAAGTGGCGTTCAGCGTGCCGACGGGGAATTTCGGCGACGTGTTCGCGGGCTATGTCGCGGCGAAGATGGGCCTGCCGGTCGAGCGCCTGATCGTCGCGACCAACGTCAACGACATATTGCACCGCGCGCTGTCGGCGGACGATTACAGCGTCGGCGAGGTGACCCAGACCGCCGCGCCGTCGATGGACATCCAGGTGTCGTCGAATTTCGAGCGGCTGCTGTACGATCTCGATCCGGCGGGACTGGCCCGGCGCATGGCGGGGTTCGAGGCGGACGGGAAGCTCGACATGGCGGGGCTCGGCGAGCGCGGTCTGTTCGCCTCCGCCCGCGTCGACGAGCCGGCCATGCAAGGCGCGATGCGGGAGGCTCTGGCCGGCGCGGGCCAGCTGATCGATCCGCACACGGCGATCGGACTGGCGGCCGCGCGCGAGGTGGCGCTGCCAGCGGATGTTCCCGTCGTGACGCTGGCGACCGCGCACCCGGCGAAGTTCGGCGCGGCGGTGCACGCGGCGACCGGGCGCGATCCCGACCTGCCGGCCCGGCTCGGCAGCCTGATGACCGACGCGGAGCATTACGAACGCATCGGCGGCGACTATGAAGCCTTTCGCGATCACGTCGCCGCGCATGGGAACGCCTGATGCAGCGACTGACCACGCTGCCGAATGGCCTGCGCGTCGTCACGCGCGAGATGCCGAGCGTCGAGACGGTCGCCGTGGCGGTTCATGCGGAAGTCGGCTCGCGGCACGAGGGCGCACGGGAGAACGGGCTCGCGCATCTTTACGAGCATATGGTGTTCAAGGGCGCAGGCGGCCGGTCCGCGCGCGACATCGCCGAAACGATCGAGGGCGCGGGCGGCGATCTGAATGCGATGACGGGACGCGAGGGCACGGTGTTTTCCGCGCGGCTCTTGGCGGGCGACCTGCCGCTGGGGCTGGAGATCATCGGCGACATGATCCTGCAGCCGCATTTCGACGGCGAGGAACTGGCGCGCGAGAAGGAGGTCGTACTGCAGGAACTCGCCGAGGTGAACGATACCGCCGGCGACCTGGTGTTCGACGATCTGCAGGCGGCCGCGTTTCCGGACCAGGCGCTCGGGCGGTCGATCCTGGGCGACGAGGAGTCCGTCGGCGGGCTGTCGGTGGACGATCTGCACGACTGGGCGGCGCGACATTACCGGCCGGGCAACATGCTGGTGGCCGCGGCGGGGAAGCTGGATCACAAAGCGGTGGTGGACGCGGTCGCGGCGCGGTTCGGCGCTCTGAACGGCATCGCGCGACACGAGGTCGAACCCGCACGGTTCGAAGGCGGCGAACGCGTTCGGACGAAGACCGCCGAGCAGGCGCATGTGGCGCTGGGCCATGCCGGCCCGGCGGTGGCCGCCGAGACACTGTTCGCGGCGCGCCTGTTCGGAGAGGCGGCGGGCGGCGGCATGTCCTCACGCCTGTTCCAGGAGCTGCGCGAGGCGCGGGGCCTCGCCTATTCGGTCTATGCCGGGCACGCGCCGTTCGCCGATGGCGGCCTCTTCACCGCCTATGTCGCGACGCGGCCCGACCGGGCGGCGGAGGCGGAGACGCTGATGCGGGAGGTTCTGGCAGAGGCGGCGCAGACGCTGCGCGCGGACGAGCTGGACCGGGCGCGGGCGATGGCGAAGTCGGGCCTGCTGATGGCGCTGGAAAGCTGCGAGGGTCAGGCGGGATATGTCGCGCGGCAGCTGCTGGTGCACGGGCGGCTGGTGGAACCGGCGGAGGTGGTCGCGGAGATCGACGCGCTGACGCTGGATGACGTGCGCGCGGCCGGGGCGGCGATGCTGGCAGGTACACCCGCGCGGGCGGTGATCGGGGTTCAGGGGTGAGTGAAGTATGTGGGTGGGCAGGATTGGTTGGGTCGGTGGATAATCTTCTGACTCTCATCGCCGAACCGTGGGCCGATTACGGGCTTGTGGACTCAGGCCATGGGCGAAAGCTGGAGCGGTACGGCCCCCATCGCTTCATCCGGCCCGAGCCGCAGGCGATGTGGGCGCCGGCGGCGGACGACTGGCGGGCAGACGGCGAATTCGTACCGGCGGCGGACGCGGATGGCGGCGGGCGCTGGCATCTGGATCCGGGGGTTCCCGAATCCTGGCCGCTTGCGCGGGGCGACATTCGCTTCCATGCGGCGAATACGCCGTTCCGGCACCTCGCCTTCTTTCCCGACATGGTGCCGCAATGGGACTGGATGCGGGAACGCACGGCGGCGGATGACGAGGTCATGAACCTGTTCGGCTATACCGGCGTCGGATCGCTGATGCTGGCGGATGCGGGCGCGCGCGTCACCCATGTCGATGCATCGAAGAAGGCGGTCGCGGCGGCGCGCGAGAATCAAGCGCTGTCTGGGATGGAGGATCGCCCGGTCCGCTGGCTGGTCGAGGACGCGCTGAAATATGTCGGACGGGAGGTGAAGCGCGGGCGACGCTATGACGGCATCATGCTCGACCCGCCGAAATTCGGGCGCGGGCCGAAGGGCGAACGGTGGGAACTGACCGAGACGCTGCCCGCGCTGATGGACGGGATCGCGGCACTGCTCGACGAGCGGTCGAAATATGTCGTCCTGACCGCCTATGCCGTCAGGATGTCGGCGCTGGCGCTGGGGACGTTGATGCGCGCGGCGCTGCCGGCGGGACAGGTCGAGATGGGCGAGATGGTGGTGCGGGAAGAGGCGCGCGGGCTGCTGCTGCCGACGGCAATCTTCGCGCGGTGGGTCGGAAACGGCTGATTCTTCCCGGGACGGGGAGGATCAGAACAAGAGCTTCGCCAGCTTTTTCTTCTGCGCGCGCGCATCGCCGTGGCGGCTGGCGTTCCACAGGGCGCGGCGGCGGTGGAGGCCGGCGTCGCAGTCATAGGTGAAACCGAAACCGCCGTGGAACTGGATCGCGCGGTCGGCGGCGAACGCATAAGCGCGTTCGGCCTGCGCCTTCGCCATTCTGACGGCGATCTCGCCGGACATGTCGTTGCGTGCGCCTGGTCTACCGCTCGCGCTGCCATAGCTGTGCGCGGCGGCGTAAAGGTGAGAACGGGCCTTTTCATAGCCGACGAATGCGTCGACGAGCGGGTGCTTCAGGGCCTGATAGCTGCCGATCTGCTTGCCGAATTGCGTGCGCGTGCGAAGATAGTCGGCGGTGTAGTCGATGACCCGGAACGCGCCGCCGACCATGTCCGCGGCGTGTAGGAGCGCGCCGGCCAGTTCGACGCGTTCGCGGGCGGCGGTGACCGTCTCCGCCGGCATCAGGTTCGCCGCCGGCAACTCGAAGGTCCTGAGCGTCAGTTCGTAGGCGCGGCGCGTGTCGTCGATAATGCGCTCGCGGCGCAGCGCGCCCTCGGGGAGGCGCTCGGTTTCCAGGATGGCGAGGCGGGCGGTGCCGGACTGGGTGAAGGCGAGCACGATGATGTCCGCCGCCGCGGCATGTTCGATGAGCGTCGCGCGGCCGCTGACCATGGCACCGCCATCCTCCGCCGTGCCGAGCGCGGTCATCTGGTCGCCCGCCTCGCCGAGCGCGAGCGTGCCGACGATCTCGCCCGCGGCGAGCCGGGGCAGCCAGTGCGACTTTTGCGCGTCGGTGCCGCCGGCAAGAATCGCTTCGGCCGCGAGGGTCGAGACGAGGAAGGGCGTCGCCATCATGGTGCGGCCCATATGCTCCGCGACGGGGACGATTTCCGCGAGGTTCAGCCCCGCGCCGCCATGTTCCTCAGGGGTGGCGATGCCGCACCAGCCGAGTTCGCCGATCTGACGCCAGACGGCCGGATCGTATCCGCGCTCGTCGTCGATCAGGGTGCGGACGCGCTCGGGCGGCGACTGTTCGCGGCAAAACTCGGCGGCGACGCGCATCAGGTCGGCCTGTTCTTCGGACAGGCCCATGCGGCCGAGGCGGTCGGAGATGTCAGGTGCGCTTGCCATCAGCGGGTCTTCGGCAGTCCAAGCACGTGCTCGCCGATGATGTTCTTTTGGATCTGGCTGGTGCCGCCGCCGATCGTCGCGGAGAAGGCGTTGAGGTAGGAGCGCGCCCACCAGCCGTCGTCGGCGCTATTGGGCTCGCCGACATAATAGGCGGCCTTCGGACCGAGCAGGGTCAGCGCGAACTGGCTGACCGCTCGAAACAGCTCGGAAAATTCGAGTTTCGCCATCATGGGTAGCGCGGTCGGGTGATCCTCGACCAGCGGCGCGAGGCGGCGGCGTTCATTGCCCAGGCTGAGCGCGTGCATGTCCATGAGATGGTCGAGCATCTGGTCGGCCAGCACCGGATCGTCGAGCGCCGGGGCGCCGTCACGTTCCACCTGCCGCGCGAGGTCAAGAACGCCCATCATGTCCGGCGAGATCGAGACGTAGCCGCCGGCCTGCCCGCCGCGCGCGCCGCGTTCATATTCGAGCGTGCGCATGGCGACCTTCCAGCCATTGCCCTCGCCGCCAATCAGGGTGGATGCGGGGATGCGTGCGCCTTCGAAGAAGGTCTGCGTGAAGCCGTATTCGCCGGTCAGCTTCTGCAGTTTCTGCGTGCGGATGCCAGGGATCTTCATCGGTGCGAGGAAGAAGCTGAGCCCGGCATATTTGTTCGGTGCGTCCGGGTCCGTGCGCGCGAGGAGGATCATATGGTCGGCGTAGTTGCCCTGCGTCGTCCAGATCTTCGAGCCGTCGAGGACGTAATCATCGCCGTCCCTGACAGCCTTCAGCTGGGCGTTGCCGAGGTCGGAGCCGTTGTCGGGTTCGGAAAAGCCCTGACACCAGATATCCTCGGCGCTGAGAATGTTCTTGAGGTATGCGGACTTCTGCGCCTCGTTGCCCGTATCGAGAATTAGCGGCCCGGCCCAGTTGAGACCAATGGCGTTGAGGAAGATGGGCGCTTTTGCATTCCGCATCGCCCGCGTCGCCGCCTTCTGATGCGCATCGGTCAGGCCGCCGCCGCCATATTCGGCCGGCCAGGCGGCGCCGAGGAAACCGGCCTCGTAGACCTTGCGCTGCCAGTCGCGCAGGAAATCGAACTGGCGATCCTCGCCGACCTCCATGAAGGTGAGCGGCAGCATGAAACCGGGATCGGCGGGCGTGTTCTCGGCAAACCACGCCTCGGCGTCGCGGGCGAATTCTTCGACGGTCGGATCGGTCATGCGTCCGAATGTAGGGCGGCGAACGCCGCCCGCATCCTCTTCATCCCGGCAGGCGGTTCGCTTGCAGTTCCCGCCACACCTTGGCCTGAAAGACGGTGATGAGCGTACCTGCGACCGCGCCCATGCCGGTCTGGGCAAGCGCGGCGGGCAGGCTGGGCGGCGCGCCTTCCGGCGTCGTTCCGCCGATCAGCGCACCGATCAGGCCGGCAACCGCGCCGGCGAAGGTCGCGCCGATGATCAGCAGCAGCGCGCCGCCGAGGATGGGTGCCCAGCGTCCCTCCGTCGCCTCCCAACTCGTGCGAATCGCGTCGAGTACGCGGGTTTCGCCATCGGCGAGCGCAGGCAAGGCCACGAAGAAGCGGGCGAACAGGAACAGCCCGGGCAGAATCAGGAGCGTCAGTCCGGCCATGGTCGCGAGACCGGTCAGGATGGTGACGCCGAGCGCGGCCGGAAACAGGGTGAGGCCCCGGCGGATCGCGGGGCCTTCATGGCCCGTTATGCCGAGCGCGATGGCGATGATGGCGAGGTAGCCGGGAATGGCGGCGATGCTGGCAAAGGCGCGCGGCCCCGTCAGGGCAGGATCGATAAGGTCGGTCTTGAGATCGACGAGCGGCGGCGTCAGCACTTCGACGACGAGCGTCGGGAAAAACAGAAAGGCGGCGGCCGGCAGCAGATAGCGGCCGGCATGTACCTTCAGATCGGCGACCGTCTCGGTCCAGGCATCGTTGATGGAAAAGCTCATGGTCCGGCGCTTTGCGGCGGCGGCCCGTGGAAGGCAAGATCGACCGAAAGCGAGATTGACTCCGCACCGGCCGACCCGCAAAGCGAAGATGCCGTCGGACGGCTATCCCAGACCGGGATGATCGTCCGGCATCCCGCGCGGGAGAGGCGACCGGTCCGACGGGCGCCGCCGAAGGAGCAATTCTTCCCCGACAATCTCTCAGGCGCAAAGGACCGCGCCGGGATGCAGAGCCAGCGGCACTCTGGAAAAAACCAGGCTTCCGGGCGTGGTTTACCGACGGGGTAAGCGGTGCCCGCCAGTGGCGTGCGGACCGTGAAACTCTCAGGTCCGATGACAGAGGGGGGAGCGGGTTCCGTCAGGGCGGCTATATGGCGCGCATCTGGCGGCGATTCGGTCCGCGCTGGCGAATGGGGTTGGAATGGCTGACGATCAGGAACTGGAGGCGCTGCCGCTCGACGCGCTGCATCGCGAACTGGGTGCGAAGATGGTGCCCTTCGCGGGCTATGAAATGCCGATCCAGTATCCGGACGGCATTATCGCCGAGCATCTGTGGACGCGGAAATCCGCCGGGCTGTTCGATGTTTCGCACATGGGTCAGATCGAAATCCGCGGCAAGAATGCCGGGCCGGCGCTGGAAGCGCTGATGCCGGGCGATTTCATCGGTCTGAAAGAGGGGCGGCTGCGCTATTCACTGCTGCTCGACGACAATGGCGGCGTCCTTGACGATCTGATGGTGACGCGCCGCGCGGACCATTTCTACCTGGTCGTTAACGGCGCGGTGAAGAAGGCCGACATCGCCCATCTGACCCGCCACCTGCCGCAGTCGATCGACATCATCGAACGATCCGACCTGGCGCTGCTGGCGCTGCAGGGGCCGAAGGCGGCGGCCGTGCTGGAGAACCTCGGCGCGGAGGTCGGCCTCATCACCTTCATGCGCGGGTCGGAGGTTCGGCTGCGCGGGACGGAAATCTGGATCAGCCGGTCGGGTTATACCGGCGAGGACGGTTTCGAGATTTCGCTGCCGGCAGAGAAGGCGGCCGGGTTCGCGAAGCTGCTCTTGAAGGACAAGGCGGTGAAACCCGTGGGTCTCGGCGCGCGCGATTCGCTGAGGATGGAAGCGGGCCTGCCGCTTTACGGCCATGACCTCAGCCCCATGTCGACGCCGGTCGAGGCGGGCCTGACCTTCGCCATTTCCAAACGCCGCAAGATGGAGGGCGGCTATGCCGGCGTCGACCGGATCGACCGCCAGATCAAGGACGGGACGAAGGTTCGCCGTGTAGGCTTGAAGCTGGACGGCAAGCTGCCGGCACGGGAGGGCGCGCCGGTCTTTGTGGGCGACCGGAAGACGGGCGTCGTGACCTCGGGCGGTTTCGCGCCGAGCGTCGGTGCGCCCATCGCCATGGCCTATGTCGCCGCGGAGGACGCCGGCGACGGCGCCGCGCTTGAGATCGAAGTGAGAGGGAAGCGGCTGGCAGCATCGGTCGTTCCGATGCCCTTCGTGCCGCACAATTACGTTAGGGGAAAAGCCGCATGAGCATCTACTTTACCGAAGAACATGAATGGATTCGCGTCGACGGCGAGACGGCGACCGTCGGCGTCACCGACTATGCGCAGGGCCAGCTGGGCGATGTCGTGTTCGTCGAACTGCCGGAGATCGGCAAGGTCATCGACAAGGGCGGCGAAGCGGCCGTCGTCGAATCGGTAAAGGCGGCGTCCGAAGTCTATGCGCCCGTTTCAGGTGAAGTGATCGAGGTGAACGGCGCGCTGGAGGACGATCCCGCGCTCGTCAATTCCGCCGCCGAGGACGAGGGCTGGTTCCTGAAGCTGACCCTGTCCGACAAGGCGGAACTGGACGGCCTGATGGACGGGACCGCCTACAAGGCGTTCGTGAAAGACCTTTAAGGGCGGGCGTCGGGCGGTGTTGCGTGTCTTTCCTTCAGGATACGGTCCGGACTGGATCCTCGCCTACGCGGTGACCCGGCGGGAAACGAACGAGGAAAGGCCGTGACCGCCAGCGCGCATCATGTCTGGGACACCGATGCCTATGCGCGCGACGCGGCGTTCGTGCCGGCGCTGGGCGATGCCGTGCTGGCGCTGCTGGCGCCGGCGCCCGGCGAACGCATCCTGGACCTCGGCTGCGGCGACGGGACGCTGACCCGGCGCCTGGTCGACGCCGGCGCCAATGTTCACGGCATCGACGCGGATGAGGGCATGGTGGCGGCCGCGACCGAAAAAGGCCTGCGCGTTCGCGTCGGCGATGCGCAGTCATTGCGCTATGACGCGGAGTTCGACGCGGTATTTTCGAACGCGGCGCTGCACTGGATGCCCGACCATGGCGCGGTCTTCGCCGGCGTTCACCGCGCGCTGAAACCGGGCGGACGGTTCGTCGCCGAGTGCGGCGGGTTCGGCAATATTGCGGCGATGCGCACGGCGCTGAGGGCCGTCATGGCGCAGCGGGGGATCGAGGTTCCGGAAACGCAGACCTACCCGACGCCGCCGCGCGCGACGCGGCAGCTGGAAGAGGCCGGGTTCTCGGTCGAAAGCTGCGCGCTCGTGCCGCGGCCGACACCGCTTGCGAGCGGCATGGCGGCGTGGTTCGAAACGTTCCGCCACGGCTTCCTGCCCGCGGCGCAGAAGGACGAGATCATCGCCGACGCGGTGGCTCTGCTCGCACCGCAATTGCAGGATCCGGATGGAAACTGGACGGCGGATTATGTGCGCCTGCGGTTCCGGGCGGTGAAAGAAGGTTAACTCTATGGCCCTGTTGCGAAAGGTCCGCGTCTGATGCGCTATCTACCCCTGACCCCGGACGATCGGCGCGACATGCTGGCCGCCATCGGCGCTGCGGATATCGATGCCCTTTTCGCGGACGTGCCCGAGGCGGCGCGGCTGTCGGGGTCGATCCACGACCTGCCGCACCACGCGCCGGAAATGGCGGTCGAGCGGGATCTGAAGGCCCTAGCGGCGAAGAACCTGACCGCGTCGGACACGCCGTTCTTCCTCGGCTGCGGCGCCTATAAGCATCATGTCCCTGCGAGCGTCGATCATCTGATCCAGCGCGGCGAATTCCTGACCAGCTATACGCCCTATCAGCCGGAAATCGCGCAGGGGACGCTGCAATATCTGTTCGAATTCCAGACGCAGGTCGCGCGGCTGACCGGCATGGATGTCGCCAACGCCTCGATGTACGACGGCTCGACCGCATGCGTGGAGGCGATCTTCATGGCGCGGCGCGTGACGCGGCGGAAGAAGGCACTGATTTCGGGCGGCGTTCACCCGCATTATGTCAGCGTCGCAAAGACGCTGACGCACTTCACCGATGACGAGGTCAGGGCGCAGGCACCCGACATGACGGCGGGCGCGCCGGGCGACGATATCGAGGCGTTGATGGCGGCGGTGGACGAGGAGACGAGCTGCGTCGTCGTCCAGAACCCGAACCTGTTCGGCCATATCGCCGACCTGTCGGACCTTGCCGCGCGCTGCCATGAAAAGGGCGCGCTGCTGATCGCCGTCGTCACCGAGATCGTATCGCTGGGCGCGGTCCGGTCGCCCGGCGAGATGGGCGCGGACATCGTCGTCGGCGAGGGCCAGTCGATCGGCGGCGGCCTCAATTTCGGCGGACCGTATCTCGGCCTCTTCGCCTGCAACCAGAAGCACGTCCGGCAGATGCCAGGGCGGCTGTGCGGCGAGACGGTGGACGCGAACGGCCGGCGCGGCTTCGTCCTGACGCTGTCGACGCGCGAGCAGCACATTCGCCGCGAAAAGGCGACGTCGAACATCTGCACCAATTCCGGGCTGATGGCGCTCGCCTTCACCATTCACATGACCCTTCTGGGCGAGGCCGGGCTCAGGAAGCTCGCCGCGCTCAATCATGCCCGGGCGTGTCAGGTGGCGGACCGGCTGGCGGCTGTGCCGGGCGTCACCGTCCTGAACGACGCGTTCTTCAACGAATTCACGCTGAAACTGGACCGGGAGGCGCGGCCGCTGGTGCGCGCGATGGCAGACAAGGGCGTCCTCGGCGGCGTCGCGCTGGGCCGGCTCTACCCCGACGATGGTACGATCGAACATTGCGTCACGCTTGCCGTGACCGAGACGGTGACGGACGCGGACATCGATGCGCTGGTCACCGCTTACGAAGGAGCGCGCTAAGATGCTGAAGACGGGACGCCCGACGGCGCCGCAGACGAATGAAGGCACGGCGCAGAGTACCTTTTCCGGCAATCGCGCGCTCATTCTGGACGAGGCGCTGATCTTCGAGATCGGTACGACGGAGACGACGGGCGTCGACCTGCCGGACGTGCCGGCGGTGAAGAGCCGGCTCGGCAATCTGGAGCGGGGCCGCGAAATCGGCCTGCCCGGCCTCGCGGAACCGGAAACGGTGCGCCACTATACGCGGCTGTCACGCATGAATTACGCCATCGACATGGGGCTGTTCCCGCTCGGCTCGTGCACGATGAAGCATAATCCGCGCCTTAACGAGAAGCTGGCGCGGCTGCCCGGTTTCGCCGACATCCACCCCCTGCAGCCGGTGTCATCGGTGCAGGGTGCGCTGGAGCTGATCGATGATCTCGCCACCTGGCTGAAGACGCTGACCGGCATGCCAGAGGTCGCGATGAGCCCGAAGGCGGGCGCGCATGGCGAGCTGTGCGGCATGCTGGCGATTCGCGCTGCGCACGAGGCCGCCGGCGATCCGCGCCGCGTCGTGCTGGTGCCGGAATCGGCGCACGGGACGAACCCGGCGACGGCGGCCTTTTGCGGCTATGACGTCGATTCCATTCCGGCAACGCCCGAAGGCCGCGTCGATCTGGCGGCACTAAAGGCGAAGCTCGGGCCGGAAACGGCCGGGGTGATGATCACCAATCCCAATACGTGCGGCCTGTTCGAGGCGGAGCTGATCGAGATCAGCGCCGCGGTGCACGCGGTCGGCGGCTATGTCTATTGCGACGGCGCGAATTTCAATGCGATCGTCGGCAAGGTGCGGCCGGGCGATCTGGGCGTCGATGCGATGCACATCAATCTGCACAAGACCTTCTCGACGCCGCACGGCGGCGGCGGGCCGGGGTCGGGGCCGGTGGTCTTTTCCGAGGCGCTGGCGCCGTTCGCGCCGCTCCCCTTCGTACGCAAGGCGGCGGACGGGCACTTCGAACTGGTGGAGGAGGAGCAGGTCGCCTCGGGCGCGCACCACGGGTCGAGCTTCGGCCGCATGGTCGCCTTCCACGGCCAGATGGGCATGTTCGTACGCGCGCTCGCCTATATGAAGTCGCACGGCGCGGACGGACTGCGACAGGTGGCGGAAGATGCGGTCCTCAATGCCAATTATCTGCTGCGCCGGCTGGAGGACGTCATGACCGCCCCGTTCGCCGGTGCCGGTCCCTGCATGCACGAGGCTCTGTTTTCCGACGAATGGCTGGACGGCACCGGCGTCACGACGCTCGATCTTGCCAAGGCGATGATCGACGAGGGCTATCATCCGATGACCATGTATTTCCCGCTGGTGGTCGACGGCGCCATGCTGGTGGAACCGACCGAGACGGAATCGAAGGCATCGCTGGACGCATTTGTCGAGACGATGCGCGCGCTGGCGGCGGCTGCAAAGGCCGGTGAGCGAGAGCGGTTCACCGCCGCCCCGCGACATGCGCCGCTCGCCCGCCTGGACGAGACGCAGGCGGCACGCAAACCGCGCCTAAGCTGGCAACCGCCCCGATCCGAGGACCTCGCCGCCTGACCTCGCCGCCTGACCGAAACCCGCACGGAACCGCCGAAAACGACCGCGTGGTCCCCGCAAATCCGCGACATACTGTCCCGTCGGGAAGGCGTACGCGGTTTCACGATGCGGTAAGCGGTGCCGCGTAACACTTGATTTATACTAAATTATATCCCATCTGAATTGGCGGGGACATCAGTAGTGGGCAACGATCGGTTGGCGCTGGTAACACGGCCTTAACCACAGATCGGCTACGGTCCCCTCGACCATGCGCGGGCGGCCGAACGCGCCATGGGCGGGGGAACAATCACGGCCAAACGCGGACGGGGGTTCGCGGCTGGATAGCTTATGACAAGTCTCATTGCGTTTTTTTCGGACCGCCGCACGCTGCGCGTCGGGGCCGTTCTCGCCGTCTTGCTTGTCAGCTTCGGCCTCTACAGCACCTTTACGAACGCGCCCAGCCTGCTGCCCAGCAATGCCAGCTGGTCGAAAGCGGGTGTCGAAGGCGATATCGTTCCGGCCAATGCCGATGCGGCCCTGCTTGCCGAGCGCGGTGAGGGTGGCTGGACGGACAAGCTGATCCTGAAATGCCAGGGCAAGGACCGCTATGCGTGCATGCTCGCGGCGGCGGATTCGCGCGACTATGACGGGCCGCAAACCGCGGTTCTGTCACGCGAATATGGCGGCGCGCCCGGAGATGACGGTCCGATCGTCCCCCCCGCGGTCGACCTTCCCAATACATATGCCGAGCTGTCCATCGACGTGCCGGGCCTGTCGGGCGCGAGCCTGCCGGCCCTCGGCATGCGCGGCCCGACCGCTGGCCGGTCCGGTTTCATCCCACTGCCCTTCGTCGCAGTGCCCCCCGGCGATCTGGGCGTCGCGGCCGGCTTGGCCGATGACGGGGTAGCCGGCGACGACGCGGTGGCCGATGGCGGCGTGCCCGCCTCCCCTGCACCGGACGGCGAGACTCCTGTAACTCCGGCCGTTCCAGGCGATCCTGACGCACCCGGGACTCCAGGGGCCCCCGGTACCCCGGCAGATCCTGGAGTCGATCCCAGCGATCCCGGAACCCCGGGAACGCCGACTGATCCAGCAGCGCCGGTCGACCCATCCACGCCGACGACGCCGACCACGCCCGGAACACCTGGAACGCCCAGCGATCCTAGTGATCCCAGTGACCCTAGCGATCCCAGCGATCCTGCCGACCCCGGTGATCCCAGCGATCCTGCTGATCCGAGCGATCCGACAGATCCAACTGACCCGACGGATCCCACCGATCCGAGTGATCCAGACCTGCCGATGGACCCAAGCGATCCGGGCGATCCGGACCTTCCGATCGATCCCGGCGACCCGATCCCGGTGCCGGCACCAGGCGGCTTGGCACTTCTGGTTCTGGGTGGCGGCCTGCTCGGCGCGATCAGGCGCCGGCGGCGATCCTCAAGCCAGCCCCCCGGTCAGCGCTGAGCGAGGACCAGCGTCCAGTAGGGCTCGCCATTCGCCGCACATGCGCGGGCGAGACCGTAATCGGCGACGTTTGATTTCAGCAGTGCACGTTGATGCGACGGGCTTGCCTGCCAGTCCCGCATCACATGATCGACCGACCGCTGGTTCCAGGCGACGTTCTCGGCTGCCGCAAGGGGCTGATACCCCTCGTTTTTCAGTCGAAACACGAAATCGCCGCCATGCTGCCCGTCGTGCGTGAGGAGATTGCGCGCGGCCATGTCGTTCGAATGACGCGCAGCCGAGCGGGCGATGTCCGCATTGGGCCTGACGGGTGCAAGTCCGGCGTGGGCGCGGAATTCGTTCAGGCTGTGCGCGAATTCGGCCTGCTCGATCAGGGTCGTCGCACATGGCGCGGGCGCGGCGTCGGTGCCCGTGGTGAGCACGAGCGCAAGCGGCGCAAGTATGGACAACGAAAACATCGACGCAGGCGTCCCGGTGAAAGTCAGGACGATAGCTGTGTCTGGAAAATCTTACCCGCAGCCGAACGAAAATGCCTAAAGCGCCGGTAACCACGACGAGACGTGCCGCGATTGCGGTCAGTCCGCGTTCATTTCGTCGAGGTCATATTCGCCGAGCTTGCGATAGAGCGTCGAACGGCCGATCCCGAGCCGGCGGGCAACCTCGCTCATACGGCCACGATAGTGACGCAGGGCCAGGCGGATATGCGCCGCCTCAAGCTCGGCCAGCGACCGAACATGTCCGTCCTCATGCAAAGCGGTATGGGTCGCCCCCCTGGACGTCGGCGCATCGGAAGGCGTCGCCATGGAATGCGGCGATCCGGCGATTGAAGTTGCCGCGGCAGACGGGGGGACGGCCAGCGGTTTGCCGCTCTGGCGCGCAATCTCGGGAAAGTCGCTCAGGCCAAGGCAGGTGCCGTCACAAAGTACGCCGGCGCGGAAGATGGCATTCTGCAGCTGGCGGACATTGCCGGGCCAGTCATAGGCGGTAAGGAGCGCCAGCGCCTCCTCATCGAGCTGCGCGCAGGCGATGTCGCCTTCGTCATGCAGCATCGCCGCGAAGTGACGCGCGAGCGGGGCGATGTCCTCGCGGCGGTCGCGAAGCGGCGGAATGGTCACCGGGACGACGCCCAGCCGGTAGTAGAGATCCTCGCGAAACCGGCCGGCGATGACCTCTTCCGACAGATCGCGGTTGGTGGCGGCGACGATACGCACATCGACGGTGCGATGCCCCTTCCCGCCCACAGGTTCGATCTGACCGGTTTGCAGCGCCCGCAGCAGTTTCACCTGCGCATCGAGCGGCAGCTCGCCGATCTCGTCCAGGAACAGCGTGCCGCCGTCGGCCTCTTCGAACCGGCCGATATGTTTGGCGGTGGCGCCCGTAAATGCCCCCTTTTCATGACCGAACAGCACGGATTCGACCAGATTGGCGGGAATGGCGCCGCAATTGACGATGACGAGCGGTTTGTCGGCGCGGGGACTGGCGGCATGGACGGCGCCCGCGACGACCTCCTTGCCGGTGCCGCTCTCGCCGCCGATGAGCACGGGCACGTTGCGCTTGGCCGCTTTCGCCGCGACTTCGAGCGCGGCGCGAAAGGCGGGCGCATCGCCGACGACCGCGTCGAAACCGGCCGACAGCGGCAGTTTCTCCGTCAATGGCCTCAGCTCGCCATCGCCGCTGCCGTTCATGGCACGGTCGAGCGCCGAGGCGATCTTGTCGGGGTTCGCGGGCTTGATCAGGAAATCCGTCGCACCGGCACGCATGGCGTCGACGGCGATCTTCACCGTCGAATGCGCCGTCAGCATGATGACGGGAAGATCGGGCCGTTCCGGTCGCAAGGCCTCCAGCATTTCGATACCCGACATATCCGGCATGGAATGATCGAGAACGACGGCACCGACGCTGCTATTGGCGCGCTTCAGGAGATCGAGGCCGCTGACGCCGCACTCGGCCTCGATCGTGCCATAACCGGCGCGCTCGGCAATGGTGCGCAATATGGTGCGCTGTGCCGGCTCGTCGTCGATAATCAGAATCTGCGGTGTCATGTTGCCAAGGGCCCCCTTCGCGAGCCGATCTTCTCCGGTCAGACCGGTTAAGGGAGAGCTAAAATTCGCATCGAAATGCTACACTTTGTTTCGTTTCGGGACAATCGCCGTCAATCGTGGCCTGCAGAGCACGCTATGCGCCGGAATCAAGCCTGCTCGCGCACGCTAACGAAAATGTCGCAGCTGCCGCTTCCCTTGTTCGATGTCGGCGCTAAAGAGTGGCGTGACGACATTTGGGGACCAGGGCCGGACTATGAGCGCGAAGAAACCTTACACCGCCAAGGCGATGAAGGATCACGCCCACACCTATTTCGGCTTCAAGTCGCTGATGAAGTGGTCGATCGCCGGCATCGTCATCATCCTTCTCGGTCTGGCGGTCTTCGCACTTTGATGGCATGCCCGTCTTGATGGAGGGGGCCCGGGCATGAAGATCGCCGTTCTGGATGAAGTCGGCACGGACGAGCCGCGCGTCGCCGCAACGCCCGAGACGGTCGCGAAATTCGCCAAGCTGGGCGCCGAGATCGCCATCGTTGCCGGTGCCGGCAGCCGCGCCGGAATCGCCGACGACGATTATCGCGACGCGGGCGGCACGATCGCGCCCTCCCGTAGCGAGGCCGTCAGGGACGCCGGCATCATTCTGGCCGTCCGGGCACCCGCCGCCGATTCTCTCGCCGGTGCGGCAAGCGGCGCGCTCATCGTCGCCATGCTCGATCCCATGCGCAATCGATCCCTGCTGGACGACTACGCCAAGGCCGGCCTCGTCGCGATGGCCATGGAATTCATGCCGCGCATCACGCGGGCGCAGTCGATGGACGTTCTGTCCAGTCAGGCGAACCTCGCCGGCTATAAGGCCGTCCTCGACGCCGCCGACGTCTATGGCCGCGCGTTTCCCATGATGATGACGGCGGCGGGAACGGTCTCGGCGGCGAAGGTCTTCGTCATGGGCGTCGGCGTCGCGGGTCTGCAGGCGATCGCGACGGCGCGGCGTCTCGGCGGACAGGTCTCGGCGACCGACGTGCGCGCCGCGACGCGGGAACAGATCGAATCGCTCGGCGCGAAGGCGATCTTCGTCGAGGATGTCGCCGGCATCGAGGGCGAAGGCACGGGCGGCTATGCCACCGAAATGTCGGAGGAATATAAGGCCGCCCAGGCGAAACTGGTCAGCGATCACATCGCCAAACAGGACATTGTCATCACGACCGCGCTCATTCCCGGCAGGCCGGCGCCGCGCCTCGTCTCGGATACGCAGATCGCCAGCATGAGGCCCGGCAGCGTCCTCGTCGACCTGGCCGTCGAACAGGGCGGCAATGTCGAGGGCGCTGTTCCCGGCGAAATCGTCCAGGTTCACGGCGCGAAGATCGTCGGGCACAGGAACGTCCCCGGCCGCCTCGCCGAAGTCGCCAGCCAGCTTTACGCCCGCAATTTGTGGAATTTCCTCTCGGCCTTCTGGGACGAAGAAGCGAAAGCCCTCGCCTGGCCGGACGATGACGAGATCGTCCAGGGCGTTAGGGTCGTACATGGCGGGACGGTCGGAAATGCCCGGCTGGACGGCTGATGGGCCTGTTCAGTTCGCACGAGATATCGACGGATGAAGTCGCCGAAAAATTCGGCGCGCATCTATTGCCAGGGGAACAGATTCTCGCGGCGTTCAAGACGATCCGCGACATCGCGTTTCTGACCGACAAGCGCTTCATCATGATCGATGTTCAGGGCCTTACCGGGAGCAAGGTCGAGGTCTTGAGCGTGCCCTATAAAGCGATCACCCGGTTCAGCGTCGAAAGCGCCGGGACGCTCGATCTCGATACCGATATGAAAATCTGGGTGTCGTCGAAACCCGATCCCTATGAAATCAAGATCTCTCGCAAGAGCGATCCTGCGCGTATTCAACAACTTCTGGCAGAGCGCTTACTCGGCTAACGGCCGGTAGAGGAGCATCACATGGACTTCATCTCGATCCTGTCGATCTTCGTTCTGGCCTGTTTCGTCGGCTATTACGTCGTCTGGTCGGTGACGCCGGCGCTGCACACGCCGTTGATGGCGGTGACGAACGCGATTTCGTCGGTGATCATCGTCGGTGCGTTGATCGCCAGCGCGGCGGCGGGGGTCGCGAGCGCGAAATGGCTGGGGCTGATCGCGGTGGCGCTGGCGTCCGTGAACATCTTTGGCGGATTCGCGGTCACCGAGCGGATGCTCGCCATGTACAAGAAGAAGCCGAAGACCTCGCTCGCGAAGAAGGAGGCGTAGGCCATGCATGAGGCCGCCACACCCGC
>JBCCAC010000178.1:0-5516 GCA_039815015.1 Pseudomonadota bacterium
ACGGCCTCGGCGGTAACGATACGCTCGAGGGCGGCAGCGGCGATGACAGTTTCTTCGGCGGCGCGGGCAACGATATCGTCCGCGGCGGTGCGGGCACGGACATCGTCAACATCGCGGCGAGCTCGGCCAATATCTCGGTCAGCGCCGTTTCCGGCGGTCTGCTGATCCTAGGCGAGGGCAGCGACACGGTCTTCAGCGACGTCGAACAGTTCGTCTTCACCAACGGAACGCTCAGCTATGCGCAGGTCGCGGCGCTCGCGGACGGCACCGCGCCGGACGAACCGCCGGCACCCGACGAGCCGACCCCGCCACCGGCCGTCGACGCGATCGATTTCGACGCGGTGACGCTGACCAGCTACGCCAATCAGGATCGCGACCCGAACGATTTCACGACGGACGGCACGCTCCTCTCGATGGACGGCAACACCTGGAAGAAGCTGGTGGTCGACTATGACGTGACCGACGACACCATCCTGACCTTCTCCATGCGCACCGACGGCGCGGGCGAGATTCACGGGATTGGTTTCGACACGAACAACAGCATCGCCCGGTCGCAGCTTCTGCAGCTTGACGGCACGCAGAACTGGGGCGTTCGCGACGTCGACTATACCGGTAATGGCGACTGGCAGACGTTCGAAGTCAGCCTGGGCGACTATGTTTCCGGCAACATCGAATATCTGACCTTCGTCAACGACAATGACGCCAGCAGCGCCGGGTTCACCGAATTCGCGAATGTTTCCCTGAGCGAGGCCGGCCAGCCGGTCGCCGATCCCGTGACGCCGCCCGAAGACGATGGGGGCAGTTCCGGCCCGGGCTTCGATTTTTCCGGCGCGACGATCACCGGCTATGCCGGCCAGGACAAGGCGCCGGACGCCTTTTCGACGACGTCCGATTCCCTTCGCCTTTCCGGCAATGTCTGGAAGAAGGCGGAATTCGACTATGAAGTGACGGCGGATACACTGCTGACCTTCTCGTTCCGCTCCGAAGGCACGGCCGAAATCCAGGCGATCGGCTTCGACACGGACAATCGCGGATCCAGCCGGCAGATGTTCAATCTGATGGGTACGGAAAGCTACGGAATCAACGATTTCGACTATACCGGCAATGGCGACTGGCAGGAGTTCACGATCTCGCTGGGCGACTATGTGCGCGGCGACATCGATTATCTGACCTTCGTCAACGACGATGATCGTCGCGGTGGCGGGGTCGGCGAATTCGCCAACGTCACCCTGTCCGAAGGCCCGGCACAGGGCGGCGATGACGGTCATAGCCACGGCGCCGGATGCTGCTGCGGCTGCAATGACGGCCTGGCGGACGGCCATTATCATGGTGACGGCCATGACCACAGTCATGAGGGGCACGGACGGCTGGCGACGGCCGATCATATCGAGGCGGTTTTCATCGACCAGCTGGAGAACGGCGTGGGTTCGGACCTCCCGACCGGCGATCTGTCCCCGGGTCAAGTGCCCGGCATGGACCTGCCGATCTGGAATTCGTTCGATATCACGCCGATGCCGGCAATTCTGTAGGACGAGGCCCCGCCCGCTCGAACCCGTCCGCCCGGACGCCGTGTTCCGGGCGGGGTTCCTCGGCCTGACGGAAATCATTAGGGACCGTCGCCGTGCCCGACGAGCTCCCTTCCGCGCGGATTATCGATGTCGCGCTCGACGAGCGGACGATCCTCTGGCGCAATGCCGACATCGAGCAGGAGCGCCGTGTGGCGATCTTCGACCTGCTCGAAGGCAACAGTTTTCGCGTCAAGACGGCGGCGGCGACGGACTATCCCGGTCCCTATCGCATTCTGTTGCGGGTCGAGGATGGCCGCCTGGCCGTCGATGTCGCGCGCGAAGACGGCAGCGCGCTCGACACGATCGTCGTTCCCCTCAGCCCGTTTCGTCGCACGGTGCGGGACTATTTCGCCATCTGCGAGAGCTATTATCAGGCGATCCGGCAGGCGACCCCGCATGAGATCGAGACCATCGACATGGCCCGGCGCGGCATTCACAACGACGCGGCCGAGCTATTGAAAACCCGCCTGGAGGACAAAATCGAGGTGGACTTCGACACCGCGCGTCGGCTTTTCACGCTGATCTGCGTGTTACATATCCGAGGTTGATTTGCGGGTTGCAACGGTATCAGCTTTGCGCGATTCTTAGTGCCCCAGCAGAGAGCGGTGATCATGAGCGAGATCGAAAAACTAATTGAGAAAACAAAGTACTATAAACAAACGCCGGCGCAGGCGGAAGCGCAGCGTCGCAGTTTTGCGTTCGGCAATGCGAAGATAGAGAATGACCGCATAACTCGTCAGATGATTGATAAAGCTGCTGATAAGATCGGTCGATGAGTGATGAGCGGGAGAGCGTTCCGACAACGGCCCCGATCCTAATAGATCCCGATGAAATTGCCGAAAAAGAAGCTGCGAACGCGATTGAGCAGTATGATCGAGTTCTCGATCTGATTGATATGTGTGTGCGAGATGGTCGCCCGTTCCGCTTACGACCATCGACAATCCTCACTTTGCACAAAGTTGCCACGACGGGGCTGCTACGGCTTGCCGGTACATTTCGGAATGCAAACGTAAAAATTAGCAAAAGCAAGCACATCCCACCCGACGACGCGCAAGTGCCTGGTCTTGTTGAAGATATGTGCGATTGGGTCAACGATAGGTGGAATACGACGTCCGCGCTTGATCTTGCGGCCTATGTGATGTGGCGGCTTAACTGGATTCATCCTTTCGATGATGGCAATGGTCGCACGACTCGAGCGGTCTCCTACCTTGTTATGTCCGTTAGAGCTGGCCACAGATTGCCTGGCAATCCGACGATTCCAGAACAGATTGCTGCTGCGAAAACACCGTATTATGAGGCGCTTGAGGCCGCCGATACGGCGGAAAAAGCAGGTCAGATAGATGTAGGCAAAATGCGAGACCTGCTGGAATCCTATCTCGCCGCTCAACTCGTTGGCGCGCATGAACAGGCGATGTCGGTCTCAGACGCTCAAGACGATCGAAAATTCCACTAATGTCCGTGATGTCCGACCGCTGGATACGCGAGCGTGCGCAGGGCGACGCGATGATCGAGCCGTTCGAGGACGGCCAGCGGCGCGACGGGACCATTTCTTACGGCCTTTCGTCCTATGGCTACGACGCCCGCGTTTCCGACGAATTCAAGATCTTCACCAATGTCGACAATGCGGTCGTCGATCCGAAGGATTTCGCCGCCAACAGTTTCGTCGACCGGAAGACCGACTGCTGCATCATTCCGCC
Source organism: Pseudomonadota bacterium (assembly GCA_039815015.1). Lineage (GTDB taxonomy): Bacteria > Pseudomonadota > Alphaproteobacteria > Sphingomonadales > Sphingomonadaceae > Pacificimonas. The sequence continues at coordinate 3,266 of JBCCAC010000178.1, forward strand.
GAACAGCTTCGCGCTGGCGCGGACGGTGGAATATTTTCGCGTACCGCGCGATGTTCTCGTTATCTGTCTAGGCAAATCGACCTATGCGCGCTGCGGCATCATCGTAAACGTCACGCCGCTGGAGCCGGGGTGGGAGGGGCATGTGACGCTGGAATTTTCCAATACGACGCCGCTCCCCGCCAAGGTCTACGCCAATGAAGGGGCCTGCCAGTTCCTGTTCCTGAAGGGGAACGAGCCGTGCGAGACGAGCTATGCCGACCGCGCCGGCAAATATCAGGGCCAGCGCGGCGTCACGCTGCCGAAGCTCTAGCCTCGATTGTGGATCGTCTCCGCGCTCGGATCGGCGCGTTCCGTGCCGACCGCATTCATCTTGCTCCGATCGGCCCAGATGGCATAGCCGAAGGCCAGCCCGACACCGATGATGTGACCGATAAAATCGGCATATCGGGGTAGGACCGACGGATATCCTGCCGTCAGCAGCGCAAAGAGGACGAAAGTGGCGAACCATATCAGCGTCATGGTGGCGATGATGCGTGTCATGACGCGTGCGTATCTTTCGACGGGCGTCAGGCCAGACGAACTGCGTCCGTTTCGGTTGTTTCCGGCGGTCCGGGCCCGATGACGCACGCTGCCGCGCCCGAAGCGCGCACGGGCCTTTATGCCGGCCTTGGCGCCTATCTGATGTGGGGTGCGATGCCCCTCTATCTGAAACTGTTCGACGACATCTCCGCCGCTGCGGTGCTCGCGCACCGCATCTTCTGGTCGGCCGTCCTTCTCGGCATCGTCATTGTCGCCGCGCGCCGGCTGCCGGCATTGCGCGCGGCCGTCATACAGCCGCGCCTGCTGCTATGGCTCGGTTTCAGCGCGACGATGATCGGGCTGAACTGGTACATCTACACCTGGGCCATTCTCAACGATCGCGTGCTCGACACGAGCCTCGGCTACTTCATCCAGCCGCTCCTCAATACGATTCTGGGAACGCTGTTTCTCGGCGACCGCCTCGGAACCTGGGGCGCCGTGGCGACAGTTCTTGCGGCGTTCGGTATCGCGGTGGCGACCATCGCCGCGGGCGGATTGCCGCTGATCGCGCTGGGTCTGGCGGGTGCCTTCGCGCTTTACAGCCTGGCGCGTAACCGGGCGGCGGTGGATGCCGTGACGGGATTGTTCATCGAAACGCTCGCCCTCGCCCCCGTGGCGCTCTGGTATCTCTACGCCTTCGAAGGCGGTATTTTTGGCGAGGATGCCGCAACGACGGCGCTTCTGATGCTGGCGGGCGTCGTCACGTCCGTGCCGCTGGCGTTGTTCGGTTATGCCGCCCGGCGCCTGACGCTGACGGCGATCGGGTTCCTGCAATATATCGCGCCCTCGACGGTCTTCCTGCTGGCGGTGTTCCTGTACGACGAACCGCTCGACCTGCTGCGGCTGGGCGCGTTCCTGTTCATCTGGAGCGGGCTGCTGGTCTTTTCCGTGGGTGGGTTACGACAGCGGCGCACGAGCGCTAAGGCCGCCTGATGGACAAGATCGTCATTCAGGGCGGACGCCCGCTTTCCGGCCGCATTCAGATTTCCGGCGCGAAGAACGCGGCCTTGACGCTGATCCCGGCGGCGCTCCTGACCGAAGAACCGCTGACGCTCAGGAACCTGCCCCGGCTCGCCGACGTCGACACGTTCGGACATCTCGTCAACCAGCTGGGCGTCTCGACCGAGATCGAAGGCAAGCGGCCGGAAGTGTTCGGCCGGGTCATGACGCTGAAGGCCGGGCGCATCACCTCGACCGAGGCGCCGGCGGACATCAACCGCAAGATGCGCGCCTCCATCCTCGTGCTCGGCCCGCTTCTGGCGCGTTGCGGCGAGGCGCGCGTGCCGCTGCCCGGCGGCTGCCAGATCGGCGCGCGGCCGATCGACCTGCACCTGAAAGCGATGGAAGCGCTCGGCGCGACGATCGATATCGGCGAGCGGTTCGTGACGGCGACGACGAAGACCGGTCTCGTGGGAGGCGCGATCGACTTTCCCATCGTCTCCGTCGGCGCGACGGAAAACGCGCTGATGGCGGCGGTGCTGGCACGCGGGGAGACGGTCATTACCAACGCGGCGCAGGAGCCGGAGATCACCGATCTCGCCCAGTGTCTCATCGGCATGGGCGCGAAGATCGACGGCATCGGCACCTCCACGCTGACGGTGACGGGCGTCACCAGCCTGCACGGCGATACCTATGCCGTCATGTCCGACCGGATCGAGGCGGGCAGCTATGC
>JBCCAC010000151.1:0-6443 GCA_039815015.1 Pseudomonadota bacterium
ACGAGGGCCGCGGCGATACCGATCATGCGGCCCGACGCGATTTCGGCGGCGACAGGCGTCCGGAACGCCTCCCGATACAGCATGATGAGCGGGACGGGTTCGCGGGGCCGTGCGGTCATTGCGCGGAAGGTCGCGCGGGCGGCCATCGCCGTCACTGGTGAAACCGGCCCGCCCAGCTTTCGAACGGAGCGCGTCAGGTCGAGCGGGACATCGAGGACCGCGGAAACTTCGCCGTCGGCGATACCGATGCGCTCCAGCATGGCGGCGAAAGTAGGGGCCGGACCCGCCCCTTCCCACAGGAACCTCAGGGCAAGATCGGCGGCAGGCTCGGCGAGCCAGGGCGGCAGTGGGACGGATCCGGCCCGAACGGTGAGACGCGGACGGCCAGCTGCGTCCGGCGTGACCTTAGCGATGACATTCAGCCATGTGCGGGTGGCAAGCGGCAGGGAGCCTTCGAGGATCAGGGCGTCCGGCGCAATTCGTGTCCGGCTTCGGAGTCCGTCAATACCATGCGCGGCGAGACGGGCGGCGCTTTCCAGTTCCGCTGCCCTGACCGTCAGCGGCGCTGGGTTCTCGTTGCGCACCGCGATGTAGGTCTTGATTGCGAGGAGGCGCGCCGCGCCGACATCGCCCGCGCGGGGAACCGGATTTTCCGGAAGCGCGGGCGTGGCGGATAGTAGCGCCGCACCGAAAAACAGGAGGACGGCAAGACCGCCGAAAACCAGACGCATCAGGTGCCGGAGGGCGGGAGTGGCGACAGCGCCGCGTCGCGCAAGCCGCGCCAGATCTTCATGGCCTGCACGCTTTCGGGGACGTCGTGCACGCGAACGATCTGGACGCCAGCCGCCAGTGCCGCGGTCAATATGGCGAGCGAGCCGCCAAGCCGCTGGTCCACCGGCGCTTCGCCCGCGAGCGCGCCGATGAAGCGCTTGCGGCTGGCACCGAGGAGGACGGGGACACCGAGCCCGTGGAACAGGGGCAGGCCGTTCAGAATATCGAGATTGTGACGGACGCTTTTGCCGAAGCCGATGCCTGGATCGATGATGATGCGATCACGCGCAATCCCGGCGGTGACGGCCGCCTCGATGCGCGCGCCCAGCCAGTCATAGATATCGAGGAGGACATGGCCATAGTGCGGCGCGTCCTGCATCGTCTTCGGATCGCCCGCCGCGTGCATCAGGATGACGGGCGCGCCGGCGTCGGCGATCGTCGCGGCGCTCGCATCGTCATGGGTGAGGCCGGAAACGTCGTTGACGATGCGCGCGCCGCGGGCGAGCGCATCCTGCATCACCGCCGATTTGCGCGTGTCGATGGAGAGCAGCAGGCCCGCTTCTCGCAACCGGTCGAAGACGGGCGCGACGCGGGCGATCTCGTCCTCCTCCCAGACCGTATCCGCGCCCGGCCGGGTGGATTCGCCGCCAATGTCGACGATGGCCGCGCTCGCCGCCGCCATGTCGTAAGCTGCCATGGCCGCCGTTTCGACGTCGGTGTTCTGGCCGCCATCGGAGAAACTGTCCGGCGTCATGTTCAATATGCCCATGATGGAAGGCTCGTCGAAGCGCAGCGTGCGGTCGCCGAGTACGAACGGTGTCCGCGGACTGGTAAGCCGCGACCAGGCCGGATGCGTTTCCAGTTCCCCGAGCTCGGCGACGCTGACAAGGCGCGCAGGCGCGCCACGCGACAGGATCTCGACGGCCGAGAACCAGAGCGATCCACCGGCAAGGCGGGCGACCTGTCCATCGAAGCCGAACGGCGCGTCGACGAAGCCCGTCGGTTTCAAATAGAGATCGTCCATCATAGAGCTTTCCGATACGCAGGCCGAACGCGGAAGCCCTTATGCGGGCGGACGGCGTCTGTAGAGAGCGGATTTGGGGGAGGGGTGGCCATGACCGACGAGATGACGGCACTGACCCTGAGCCGCGAGGCGGAGGATTTCGAAGGGTTGGCGCTCACCCGATCCGCAATACCGACGCCTGGCCCCGGCGAGGTTCTCGTCCGCATTCGTGCGGCGGCAGTCAATTTCGTCGATCTGTTGATGAGCGAAGGACGTTATCAGTACCGGCCGCCGCTCCCATATATCCTGGGATCGGATTTCGCCGGCGAAGTGGTCGAGGGCAGCGCGCACTTCCCTACCGGCACCGCGGTCATGGGGATGGCGCGCGGCGGTGCCTTCGCAACACATATCGCGGTGCCTGCGGATGCGCTGACGCCGAAGCCGGCGGCCTTCTCCTTCGGTCAGGCGGCGGCGTTCGGGCAGCCTTACCTGACTGCACATGTCGCGCTGACACGCTTCGGTCGCCTGCAGGCGGGGCAGTGGGTGCTGGTCCATGGCGCCTCGGGCGGCGTCGGGCTTGCTGCTGTGGATGTCGCGAAACGCATGGGCGCGCATGTGATCGCAACCAGTGCGTCGGCGGCGAAGCTGCACATTATCGCGGACGAATATGCACCCGACGCCGTTCTGAATGTCACAGAATCGTTTCGCGAGGATGTGAAGCGCATCACCGGTGGCGGCGCCGATCTCGTCTATGATCCCGTAGGCGGCGATGTGTTCGACGAAAGCGTTCGCTGCGTCGCCTTTAGCGGCAAATATCTCGTGATCGGTTTCGCGGACGGCCGTATCCCGACGATCGCAGCGAACTATCCGCTCATCAAGGGATTCGCACTCGTCGGTGTTCGCGCCGGCGAATATGGCCGGCGCTTTCCGGCGCACGCGGCCGAAGATGCGAGCTTATTGGCCGACATGGCGCAGTCGGGCGACGTCAGTCCGCGCATCCATGCCGAATTTGCGCTTGCAGACTGGCGACAGGCGTTCGAGACGATGCGCCGGCGTGAGGTCGTGGGACGGGTCGTGTTGACGGTCTGAAGCCGGTTCAGACGCGCTCGGCATCGTTGAGGCGTTCGACGATTTCGATGGTCCAGCTGTCGCCGGCATCATCGCGATCGGGACGCAGAAGATACCGTTCGCCGCGTGGGGTCTCGAGCGTAAGACAGCCCGGCCGCCGCTTCACGTCGTCCCTCAGGATCGCGCTGCCGCTCAGCAGCTGTCGCAGCTCATGATCGCAATAGAGGTCGGCCGGAATGCGTCCGCGTGCTGGATCGTGGCGCTCGAAGTTTCCGAGAAATTCCTGAAGACAGGGTGTCGAAACGATCGACGGCAACGGCAATCCACGAAGGTCGTCCGGCACCGGCGGCTCGCAGAGATCTGTCGTCATGGCTTCACCCTCTTTCGTGTTCCCGATCGGATCGACCCACGATCATCGACCAGAAATGTCCGCGGGCCGTGCTGCACCTGTAGCTGATGCCGATATCGGTAACGTCCGGCAGCAGGATCGCCCGCCGATGCGACGGCGATTTCATCCAGGCCGCGACGACCGCTTTCGCGCGCGCCTGGTTCCAGGCGAGATTCTCCGCGCGCGGCGTGCCGTCATAATCGAGATCCCAGACGCGGTGCTCGAAATAGCGGCCGTCACCGCCGCGATGCGAGAGCTTACCGCGCCGGATGAGATTGCGAACATGACGGTCGCCAGCCCGGACGAGGACGCGGCTCTGGCGGAGCGGCCTCAGACCGCTGCGCTCCCTTATCGTATTGATACGCTCACGAACGCGGTCGGGATCGGCATTGGCAATCGCGCAATTCGTCGGCATGGCCGGCAATGCGATGGTGCGATCGAACGCCGCTGCCCGGTCGGCGATATTCGCAAGAGCGAAGAGAACGACGACATACACACCCAAAGCGATGAGCGACCGAGTAAACATACCATAGTAACACGCCAGTATTTACTATGGTTTCTTACGTTAGTGAAATGATGGCGACTCAAAACGCTCATTGGGTGTAAAATTATTACGGAAAATGCTGATTCGAAAGTCGTTTCTTGGCGCATGTGCGACATTTCGGCATTTGCTATGATCGTAGGATTCGGTTTTCGTGAATCCCAGTGTCAGTTAACTAGTCGCGGCCGCATATTTATCTTTCAAAAGGCGTTTATAGAGTTTGCCGGTATCGTGGCGCGGCAGTTGCCGTTCGAAGTCGATGGATTTCGGGCATTTGACGTGGCTTAACCGCTCGCGCGCGAAGGCGGACAGTTCGGCGGCGAGATCATCGCCGGCTTCGTTCCAGTCGCGCGGTTCGACGACCGCTTTTACCTGTTCGCCGAATTCCTCGTCGGGAACGCCGATCACGGCGACGTCCGCGACCTTGGGATGCATGACAAGGACATCCTCGGTTTCCTGCGGGTAGACGTTCACGCCCCCCGTGATGATCATGTATGCGGCGCGGTCGGTCAGGAACAGATAACCGTCCTCGTCGACATAGCCGATATCGCCGAAGGTCGCGCCATGTTCGGGGTGCATGACGCTGGCGGTTTTCTCCGGAGCTTTGTGATATTCGAATTCACCGCCACCGGCGAAGAAGATGCGCCCTTCCTGGCCCGGCGGCTGCAGCGCGTTGTCTTCATCCAGAATGCGGATCTCGCCCAGAAGCGCGCGGCCGACGGAACCCGGCTTCGTGAGCCATTCTTCCGAGGTTATGGCGCAGAAGCCGGTGCCCTCGGTCGAGGCATAATATTCGTAGATGACCGGGCCCCACCAGTCGATCATCCGGCGTTTCACTTCGACGGGGCAGGGCGCGGCGGCGTGGATGGCGACCTTCAGGCTGGATACGTCGTATCCCGCGCGCGTCTCGTCCGGCAATTTCAGCATCCGGACGAACATGGTCGGCACCAGTTGCGAATGGGTGACGCCGTGCTCCTCGACCAGGGCGAGAAAGCGTTCCGGATCGAAGCGCGACATGATGATGATGGTGCCGCCGAAGCGCAGGACGCTCATGCAATAGCGCAGCGGTGCGGCATGGTAGAGCGGCGCCGGGCTGAGATAGATCATGTCCGACGAAAAATCGTAGAGCGTCTTCGTCAGCATCAGGAGCGGATTGACTTCGTCGATTGGCCCGTCGGGAAGTGCGCCCGTAATTCCCTTCGGCCGGCCGGTGGTGCCGGATGAATAGAGCATATCGCGGCCGGCGCTTTCATCCTCGATCCGCGACGGCGGCATGGCGGCAAGGGCGGGTTCCAGCGGCTCGAATCCGTCGAGATCGCCGCCGAGGACAAAATTGCCACTGGGAGCCGAGAGTTCTTTGGCGGCTGAAAGCGCCGCACCGACGATCAGGATTTTCGCGCCGGAATCCTCAACTATATAATGCGCTTCGTCGTGCGAGAGCTTGGTTGAAATGGCGACAAAGACCAGTCCGGAACGCTGCGCACCGTAGCAGAGCGGCAGATAATCCGCGACGTTTTCCAGCATGAAGGCGACCGTGTCGCCGCGCGTCAGGCCCTTCGACCGAAACAGTTGCGCCGCGCGGTTCGATCTCGCCTCCAGATCCGCATAGCTGAGCGTCTCGCCGGTGTCCGCCATGACGATCGCGGCTTTGTCGGGCGTGGCGGCGGCGTGAATATGCGGATGCACGGGCGAGCGTCTCCTCGGTAGGAATGAATGCAGCGCATCCTAGCGCGGCCCGGCCCCCGCCGAACCTGTCGGCAATGAGCGGTCAGGTGCTTGCGGGCGGGAACCAGTCGGTCGCGATCTTGTAATAGCGATTGGTGAAATGCGCGACGCTCTGCAGTTCCTCGACGTCGAGGATCGTCACCCGTCCGCCGTCGCGGGCAATCAGGCGTCTGGTTTCGAGTTCGCGCAGCATACGGTTGACGTGCACCTGCGTCAGGCCGACGGCATCGCCGATTTCCGCCTGCGTCAGCTCCAGATCGACCTCGCGCATCAACTCGTCCTGCAGGAAACTGACCCGGGCGGCGATCTGAAGGATGAGCGCCGCGATCCGCGCTGCCGCATCGGTACGGCCGATGGAACGCAGACGATCTGTCAGCGCGACGTTTTCCAGCATGCCGATGGAATAGAAGAGCGCGGCGATGCGCGGATGCCGGTCGAAGACGGCGGTGAGCGCCGCCCGCGGAAAGCGGCAGAGACGCGCCGGGGTGATCGTCGTCAACGTGGTCACGGGATGAACGAAGGGAATGTTTGAGGAACCGGCAATATCGCCAGGAAAATGCAGCTTTAAGATCGCGCGCGATCCATCCTGGAGCAGGGTAGAGGCGTGCAGGCGCCCCTCCTGCACGATGTAGAGCGCATCCACCTCCTCTTCGCCCTCCTCGAAAAGGATCCTTCCGGCGCTGTAGTCCTCCGGCGCCTCCTCGAGGATTGTGAGGTCGCGTTTTTCCGCCTGTGTCAGTTCGAGATAGTGGCCGAGCTTCGCCAAGAAGCAGCTGTCCGCCATGCTAAATCTCCCCCGATCGTCTTTTGGTCACGCTTCTGACAGGTTTCGGCGGTTCCGCAAGCGTGCCCGCTGCGACATGGCTCGCCGCGCCGGCGTTCGCCGATATCGCCCGCGGGTAACCGGCTCTTCATCCTTCTATGGCAACGCATTCAGAGATGACCCG
>JBCCAC010000421.1:0-1850 GCA_039815015.1 Pseudomonadota bacterium
ATCGCATCGGCGCATCGCATCACCCTGACCATCTCCACCGCCATCGCGCACCATTTCGGTGCGATCGGCTAGAATTCGTCCGCGGCGTCCATCAGCTTTGTCAGGCGTTTGGGGGCGACGCGTTGCCAGCTTTTCCTCAGCCAGTCCTCGATGTGGAGCCAGTCGGTATCCGGGCGATCCAGGCGGATGGCGATCCAGCCTGACGCGCCATAATAGGCGGGGCGGTAGTAAAACTCGGGCTCGGCCTCGATGAGCGTTGCCATTTCATCCTGACCGCTCGTTTTGACCAGCAAAGCGACGGCCTGCTCGCCATGGTGATGGTCGGAGATATAGGCGAAATATTTGCCGCTCGATGCGCTGCCGACGCGCCAGCCGGGCGCGCCGTGGGATTCGCGATACTGCGTTTCCGGCAGGGCGAGGGCGAGGTCGCCGATGCGGGCGGTCAGCCAAGCCGGATCGCGGGCGCGGCCGATATAGCTGGCCAGGATACGCGGAAAGAGCTGATGCTCGGCCAGTTGCACGCGGGCGGCCAGCGTCGCCGGCGTGTCGTCTGCGGCGATGGCGACCTTCGTCTGGCCGAGGACCGGACCGTCATCGACTTCTGCGGTCACCAGATGCACGGAACAACCGCCATGGGTGTCGCCATTTGCGATCGCCCGGCCATGCGTATCGAGCCCCTTGTATTTCGGCAGCAGCGAAGGGTGGACATTCAGCATCCGACCGTCCCAGCGGGCGACGAATTCCGGCGATAGCAGGCGCATATAGCCGGCGAGCGCGATATAGTCGGCACCTGCATCCTCGACCGCCGCCCCGATCAGCGCATCGAACGCGGCGCGCTCCAGACCCTTGTGGCTCTTCGCCCAGGTCGCGACGCCTTCGGTCGCCGCGATGGCCAGACCGGGCGCATCGGGATCGTTGGCGGCGACGAGGCAGACCTCATAAGGACAGTCCTCGGCCTGCGCCGCGTAAAGAAGCGCCGCCATGTTGCTGCCCCGGCCCGAGATGAGCACGGCGACGCGGGCGCGCGGCGGCGGGTCGATCTTGCGCGGTGTCGCCATCGTCTACTGGTCGTGCGTCGCGGTCCAGGCGTCTGCCGCACCGAATGCGCCTGCCGGTCCCGACAGTGTGACGCCGCGCGTACCCGTTTCGATGCGGCCGATGGCGGCGACCGTCTCGCCGGCGTCGGTGAGCGCAGTGCTGAGCGCATCGGCGTCTTCGGCGGCGCAGATGACGGCCATGCCGATGCCGCAGTTGAAGGTGCGGGCGAGTTCGTCCGGCGCGATATGGCCTTCGGCGCGCAACCAGTCGATGACGGGGGGCAGGGACCATGTACCGGCATCGAGAACGGCGCGATGGTCCGTGCCGAGGACGCGCGGGATGTTTTCGAGAAGGCCGCCGCCGGTGATATGCGCCAGCGCCTTGACCCGCCCCGCGCGGATTTCCGGCAGCAGCGCGGCGACATAGATCCGCGTCGGCGTCAGAAGCGCCTCCGCCAGAATATGCTCTGCCGCGAACGGTGCGGGCGCCGCCAGATCATGCTCGAAGTCGGCGACGATGCGGCGGACGAGAGAATAGCCGTTGGAATGGACGCCGGACGACGCCAGGCCGAGGATGACGTCGCCCGGTGCAATCGTCTTCCCGGTCAGCTGCGCGCCGCGTTCGACGGCGCCGACGGAAAAGCCGGCGAGGTCATAGTCGCCCTTGCCGTACATGCCCGGCATTTCCGCCGTCTCGCCGCCGACCAGCGCACAGCCGGCCTGTCTACACCCCTCGGCAATGCCGGCCACCACGGCCGCGGCCGTACCCTCGTCGAGCGCACCTGTCGCGAAATAATCGAGGAAGAACAGCGG
>JBCCAC010000211.1:0-4780 GCA_039815015.1 Pseudomonadota bacterium
AATTTATAATGTGAATAAACGGCTTTTTGAGTCCGTGCCTTATCGCCAGTTCATAAAACACATTTGGGTTCAACTCGCTCAAGTCCGCAACTAGAATATCACACTCAACAATTTTATTGACAATCTGATTAGTTATGATTCCCGGCTCTGATATTTTGTCCGCCCGTTCAACATGATAGCCTCTATTTTCAAGGACAGGACTTATAACATATTTCAGCAGTTTGTCAGAGCGCTTCCTCGTATCGCTATCCGCCTTTCCAATTGGAGAAATAACGAAACAGGTAGCTCTTTGAGGATCATTCGGCATCGCAGCATCCTACTCCGCTGCCGTTTCCAAAAGGCTCGGCTCGTCCTCCTCGTTCGCGGCTTCCAGCTTTCCGGCGCCCTTCCTCTTGTCGAAGCTCGACCAGACCTCGTTCCAGTCGCCCTTCGTCGCGGCCTTGGAATATTCGGTGGCGCGGGCTTCGAAGAAGTTGGCGTGTTCGACGCCGTTGAGGAGCGGGGCGAGCCACGGGAGGGGGTGGTCGGTGACCATGTAGATGGGCTTCAGGCCCAGTTGCGACAGGCGCCAGTCGGCGATGTAGCGGATGTATTTCTTGATCTCCGCGGCGGTCATGCCGTCGACCGGGCCCATTTCGAAGGCGAGGTCGATGAACGCGTCTTCGAGGTCCACCGTGTGGTGGCAGACGTCGCGAATGTCGGCCTTCACCGCCTTCGTCAGGCACTGGCGCTCCTCGCAAAAGGCGTGGAACAGGCGGGTGATGCCCTCGCAGTGGAGGGACTCGTCCCTGACCGACCAGCTGACGATCTGGCCCATGCCCTTCATCTTGTTCTTGCGCGGGAAGTTCATCAGCATGGCGAAGCTGGCGAACAGCTGCAGCCCCTCCGTAAAGCCGCCGAACATCGCGAGCGTGCGGGCGATGTCCTCGTCACTGTCGACGCCGAACTGCTGCAGATAGTCGTGCTTGTCGGCCATCTCCTCATAATCCATGAACGCCGAATATTCGCTCTCCGGCATGCCGATCGTGTCGAGAAGGTGCGAATAGGCGGCGATGTGGACCGTTTCCATGTTCGAAAACGCGGTCAGCATCATCTTGACCTCGGTCGGTTTGAAGACGCGGCCATATTTGTCGTGATAGCAGTCCTGCACCTCCACATCCGCCTGCGTGAAGAAGCGGAAGATCTGCGTCAGGAGATTGCGCTCGTGCGGGGAGAGCTTCTGCGCCCAGTCGCGGCAATCCTCGCCCAAGGGCACTTCCTCCGGCATCCAGTGGATCTGCTGCTGGCGCTTCCAGAAGTCATAGGCCCAGGGATATTCGAAGGGCTTGTAGGTCTTGCGGGCTTCGGTGAGGGACATGGGATTGAGCTCCTTATTCTCTATCGGGCCAAGGGTATGCCGATCAAGAAGACAACGTTAGCGATCAAACCAGCAAGAACGAGATCAACGACTTGGCGCGGCCTTTTCTGAGGATTTTCTTCGACCGTTTCAGGAACAGTTTTCCGAATCCATAGTAGTAATCCTGCAGAAATTATGGACGGTTGGCTCAGTACGAGCATTGCTCCGGCAAGAAAATCTGCGTCGATCGGATTGTCTACTGACACGCCAGGCACTCGTCATAGTCGGTCGTCTCGGCGACCTGCAGTTCGATGCGTTTGGCGTCGGCGGTGTTGTCGGCCTCGACGCCGCCGGCGAACCCGGCGCGCTGCACGGATTTGGAGCGGAGATAGTAGAGCGACTTGATGCCGAGTTCCCAGGCGCGGAAGTGGAGCATCAGGAGGTCCCATTTCTCGACGTCCGCGGGGATGAAGAGGTTGAGGGACTGCGACTGGTCGATGAACGGCGTCCTGTCGGCGGCGAGTTCCAGGAGCCAGCGCTGGTCGATCTCGAACGCGGTGCGGAAGGCGGCCTTTTCATCCGGCTCCAGGAAATCGAGGTGCTGGACGCTGCCGCCCTGCTCCAGGATCGAATTCCACACCTTGTCGGAGTTCATCGCCTTGTCGGTCAGCAGCGACTCCAGGTGCGGGTTCTTGACCGTGAATGAGCCGGACAGGGTCTTGTGCGTATAGATGTTCGCCGGGATCGGCTCGATACAGGCCGAGGTGCCGCCGCAGATGATGGAGATGGACGCGGTCGGCGCGATCGCCATCTTGCAGGAAAAGCGCTCCATGACGCCCTGGTCCTGCGCGTCGGGACAGGCGCCGCGCTCCTTCGCCAGCATCATGGACGCCGTGTCAACCTGGCCGCGGATGTGCTTGAAGATCTTCATGTTCCAGGACTTGGCGAGCGCGCTTTCGAATGGGATCTGCCGCGCCTGGAGGAAGGAGTGGAAGCCCATGACGCCGAGGCCGACGGAGCGTTCGCGCATGGCGCTGTATTTCGCCCGCGCCATCTCGTCGGGCGCGCGCTCGATATAGTCGGAGAGGACATTGTCGAGGAAGCGCATGACGTCCTCGATGAAACCGTCCTCCTTCGACCATTCGTCCCACATTTCGAGGTTGAGCGAGGAAAGGCAGCAGACGGCCGTCCGGTCCTCGCCATGCTGGTCGCGGCCGGTGGGGAGCGTGATTTCCGAGCAGAGGTTTGACGTCGAGACCTTGAGGCCGGCGTCGCGCTGGTGCTTCGGCATCGCCTCGTTCACGCGGTCGATGAAGAGGAGATAGGGCTCGCCGGTCGCGAGGCGGGTCTCGACGATCTTCTGGAAGAGCGCGCGCGCATCGACCGTGCTGCGGACGCTGCCATCCTTGGGGCTGAGGAGGTCGAATTCGCTGCCGTCTCGCACCGCCTCCATGAACGCGTCGGTGATGTTGATGCCGTGGTGGAGGTTCAGCGCCTTCCGGTTGAAGTCGCCGGACGGCTTCCTGATTTCAAGGAATTCCTCGATCTCCGGATGGGTGACGTCGATGTAGCAGGCGGCGGACCCGCGCCTGAGGCTGCCCTGGCTGATGGCGAGGGTGAGCGAATCCATGACGCGCACGAAGGGGACGATGCCCGACGTCTTGCCGTTGAGGCCGACCGACTCGCCGATGCCGCGGACATTGCCCCAATAGGTGCCGATGCCGCCGCCCTTCGAGGCGAGCCACACATTCTCGTTCCAGGTGTCGACGATGCCCTCCAGGCTGTCGTCGACGCTGTTGAGGTAGCAGGAAATGGGGAGGCCGCGACCGGTGCCGCCGTTCGAGAGGACGGGCGTCGCGGGCATGAACCACAGATTGGAGATGGCCTCGTAAAGCCGCTGCGCGTGCCCCTCATCATCGGCATAGGCGGCGGCGACGCGGGCGAAGAGATCCTGCGGCCCCTCGCCGGGGAGGAGATAGCGATCCTCCAGCGTTTCCTTGCCGAACGCGGTCAGCCTGGCATCGCGGCCGCGGTCGATGCGGATCGGAAAGCGCGGTTCGTGGACGCGCCGCGATTCGCTCTGGGGTTCGCTCGTCTCACCGAGCGTTTCCGTGTCCACACCGCTGAAATCCATCTCATCCATCCCTTTGGTCTTGTCCCGCGACATCGCCCGTTCGGACGCGCCGCTTCGCCTCGCCTGACGATGGCGGGCAAATCGCCCCCACATCGTCCCCCACTTTATCCCCAGAGGCGGGAATCCGACGACCGTTACGGACGGCCGATCATCCCCGAAATCCACACCCCTGCTCCGCTCGCGGTGCTCATGCCGCGATCCGGTCGGGACGGTCGTTACGGCCTGACGGACTCGATGCGTTCATGCGACCGAAATCGCAGGAAGCTACTATCCCTAGTGGCCATCCCTCGCCCCAACACCAAGACCTAGTGAACAATGGCGCGCCGGGGCAAGCGGAAAAGTAGCGCTCGACGGCGCGAATTTCGCTTGACGAACCGGTTTGCTACGGCGCCTCAACGGCTTGGCAGCGGAGGCTGCGATACCGGCTTATCGCCGTATATCGAGAGCCGCGGCGGTCAGCCGCAGGAATGCGTCGCGGCGCCGGATGTCTCGCCCGGCGGCACGAGCAGTTTGGCGATGGTCTCGAAGAGGTCGCGCATGGCGACCGGCTTCAGAAGCACGGCATCGGCGCCACATGCGCGGCAATCCTCGGCGATGGTCGCGCCGGTGTCGGCCGTGACGACGACGACGGGCGTATCGCGCCGGTCGTCCTCATGCGCACGGATTCGCCGAATCGTCTCGAAGCCGTCCATGCCAGGCATGCGCAGATCGACGAGTACGATGTCGAACCGCTCATGAGCAAAGATTTCGAGGCCGGCAGGCGCGTTGGCGGCCCCGACCATATCCGCACCGCCGACGCGGAGCATATCCTCGACAATGCGCCTGTTGAGCTCATCATCTTCTATGAAGAGTGCGCGCATGTTGCTCCGATGCCGACCAGGCCAGGATTGCCAGGGAACCCATTCCCCTTAACCGCCCTGACACGAGAGTGGTTAACGGGAGTTTATCAGGAGCGCGTCCTTCGGGCCAGCGCCGTTCGCCGCGGTTTCCCGAGGGCGCTGCGGCACGCCGGAAAGGTCGGGAAGACTGGCCAGGCCGGGCAGGTCGTCAATAACGAGATCGACACCGGCATCGGCGGCCGGCACCTCGACGCCCGCCAGTATGAACGACGCGTCCGGGGCGCGGGCGCGAAGATCATCCACGAGAGCAACGAGCGCCTGCAAGTCACTGTCCGCATGATCGAAACCGGCAAAGACGATCAGCGTCGTCGATGGCCGGGCCGCCTCCATGAGCATATCCTGCGTATCACACGTCCGCACGGCGATGCCACGCGTCGCCAGCGCGCGGCCGGCGATGGCCGCCGCCAGCGC
>JBCCAC010000422.1:0-1844 GCA_039815015.1 Pseudomonadota bacterium
AATAGAAATCCGATCCCGACCTCCTCGACCGATGCCGCGATGCGCTCCGGCGGCAGGTCGAGATCGAGTCCCAGACAGGCGAGAATATCGGCCGCGCCCGATTGTGACGAAGCGGCGCGATTGCCGTGCTTGGCCACAGGTACGCCGCAGGCGGCAACGACCAGCGCCACGGCGGTGGAGATGTTGCGTGTGTGCATGCCGTCGCCGCCGGTCCCGCAGACGTCGATGGCGGTTGTCGGTACATCGACGGCGATCATGTGCCGGCGCAGGACGCGCGCGGCCGCGACGATCTCCGCCGCCGTCTCGCCGCGATCGGCCAGGCCGATCAGAAAGCGCGCGACTTCGGCATCGTCGACCCGGCCTGCCAAAATGGCGGCAAATGTCTCTTCGGGATCGTCCAGCGGCCGCGCGGGATCGGGCAGGCTCATTCGGCAAGCCCCGACAGGGTCAGAAAATTGCGCAATAGTCGATGGCCGTGTTCGGTGGCGATACTCTCGGGGTGAAACTGAACGCCGTGCAGGGGCAGGTCGGGATGCCGCAGTCCCTGGATCAGCCCGTCTTCGGAGGTCGCATTCCTGACGAGCGGCGCCGGCACGCTTTCGACGGTCAGCGAATGATAACGCGTCGCGAGATAGGGCGATGGCAGCCCGGCGAAGACGCCCGTCCCGTCATGGATGATGTCCGACGTCTTGCCGTGCATGACTTTCGGCGCGCGCACGATGCGCCCGCTGAAATGCTGCGCCAACGCCTGATGGCCGAGACATACGCCGAGAAGCGGTGTCCTCGCGGCGACGAGTCCCGCGACGAGATCGAGCGAAATGCCCGCCTCGTCCGGCGTGCACGGCCCCGGCGAAATGAGCACCGCCGCGGGCGCCAGCGCCAGCGCCGCCTCGGCGCTCAGCGCGTCGTTCCGCTCCACGCGAATTTCGGCGCCCAGTCCATGCAGCAGCTCCTGCAGATAGTGCACCAGATTGTAGGTGAAGCTGTCGTAATTATCGATGACGAGGATCACCGGCCCATCCTATCGCGCGCCATCACTGGCCGAAACCCGCTTCGCCGGCGCGCATCAGGGCTTCGCGCGCGGCCGCAACCAGGGCGCCGGCCTTCGCCTCGCATTCGCGCTGTTCGGCGGCGGGGTCGGAATCCGCGACGATGCCGGCGCCGGCCTGAACGTGCATAAGGCCGTCTTTCAGAACGGCGGTTCTCAGGACGATGCAGCTGTCCATGTCGCCGGCCGGGCTGAAATAGCCGACCCCGCCGGCATAGGCACCGCGGCGTTCCGCCTCCAGCTCCGCGATGATCTGCATGGCACGCACCTTCGGTGCGCCCGAAACCGTCCCGGCCGGAAAGCCCGCCATCAGCGCGTCGACCGCATCGTGGCGGGGATCGAGCGCGCCTTCCACATTGGAGACGATGTGCATGACGTGGCTGTAATATTCGACCGTTTCCCGTTCGGTCACCGTCACGCTGTCGGGACTGGCGATGCGGCCGACGTCGTTGCGGCCGAGATCGAGCAGCATCAGATGTTCCGCCCGCTCCTTGGGATCGGCGAGCAGCGCCGCGCGATTGGCCTCATCCGCTGCCGGCGTCGCGCCGCGCGGCCGGGTGCCCGCGATCGGCCGCAGCGTCACGCGTCCGTCCCGCACGCGGACGAGAATTTCGGGGCTCGACCCGACCAGCGCGAAGTCCGGCATGTCGAGCATGTAGAGAAAGGGAGAGGGGTTGATGCGCCGCAGCGCACGATAGAGCTCCAGCGGCGGCAGTGGAAAGTCCATGGTGAAACGCTGCGCCAGCACCACCTGAAAGATGTCGCCGTCCAGGATATAATCCTGCGCCCGTGCCAC
>JBCCAC010000110.1:0-7300 GCA_039815015.1 Pseudomonadota bacterium
GCCAGACGGGCAGGCAACGGAAAGCCGGGCACCGGTCCGGTTTCGCCCGCAGCGATGACGTCGGCCGCACTTCGCGGCGCGCCTTCAAACAGCAGCTCGGCGGCCTCGCCATTCACGATGACGCTCGCCGTCAACAGGCCGCGTATATCGTCATCCAGCGTCGTCGGCGTGCGCAGGCCAAGGCTCGGCAAGGTGGCGAAATCCCCGATCATGTCGAAGGGAACCCGAGCCTCGTTCGCGGGCGTCCACAGCCGTACGATTCCGATCGCCCCGGCGGCGGCGGCCATGCGGCGCTTGGTGCCGGTATCGCCATAATAGGCGGCCTCGGCCGATGGCAGAAAGGGAATGGGGCCGCCCAGGACGGCGACGATCTTGCCCTCGACATCCAGCCCCGCGAAATCGTCGATGCCGCGATCCGGCGCGCTGATGCCGTGGCCGACGAAGACCATGTCCGCATCGACATCGATCACGGCTTCCCGTCCGCTGCCGAAGACGACGACGTCGTCCCGCGCGGAGAAGGGGTCGCGCGCGGAGAAAGGGTCGCGACGGCCGGGCCGCACCAGCTCGACCGACGCGCGTTCCAGCGCAGACTGCCGCAGCGGTACGGGCTGTAAATAGCTATCGTCGTGGCCCGCCGCCGGTTTCAGCCCCAGGCGCGCGAATTCGCCCGCGATGTAACGCGCGGCGATCGCTTCCCCGCGCGTCCCGGCCTCGCGACCCTCCAACAGATCATCGGCGAGCAGCGCCATGTGCGCCTTGATGGTCCGGGCGCTCATGTCCTGAGCGGTGATATCGGACGGCTGGGCGTACGCGGGGGCAGCGATGAAGGCGGCGACCGCCGCGAGTAGCAGAAAGCGGAGCATGTCCATTCCTTAGATGCGCGCGCGACTGCCGCCTAGCGTCGCGCGTTTCTTTGCCGGTGGACCCTGGGCCTTTGCTGCGTAGAAGAGGACTTGGATGAGGGGACAGGGAGGGAAATTCGATGATGAACCGCATGTTGATGGGCGCCTGCGCCCTGCTGTTGGCCGGCACCGCGCCGGCGCTGGCCGCCGATCCGACGTTGAAGGCGGATATCGAAGGGCAGTGGGCGGCGGATCTCGAAGATCTGTTCACGCATTTCCATCGCAATCCCGAACTGTCGTTCAAGGAAACGAAGACGGCGGCACGCATGGCCGAGGAGCTGCGCGCCGCGGGCCTCACCGTGACCGAAGGCGTCGGCGGAACGGGCGTCGTCGGCATATTGGAGAACGGCCCCGGCCCCACCGTCATGCTGCGCGCCGACATGGACGGACTGCCGGTCGCCGAGGATTCGGGCCTCGCCTATGCCTCCGCCGCGACGCAGGAAGATATTGATGGCGAGGTGAAGCCCGTCATGCACGCCTGCGGCCACGACACGCACATCACGGCGATGGTCGGCACCGCCCACGCGCTTGCGCGCCGTACCGATCAATGGGCCGGCACGCTGATGTTCGTCGTGCAGCCGGCCGAGGAGCGGATCGGCGGCGCGAAGGCGATGATGGAGGATGGCCTCTACACGCGCTTTCCGAAGCCCGACCACGCGCTCGCCTTCCACGTCAGCGCCTCGACCCCCACGGGCAAGATCGAGATCCAGCCCGGCCTCACCTATTCCTCGTCCGACAGCGTCGACATCACCATCCACGGCGAGGGCGCGCATGGCGCCAGCCCGCATCGCGGCAAGGACCCGATCGTGATGGGGGCGGAGATCGTCATGGCGCTGCAGACGCTGGTGGCGCGTGAGCTCAACCCGCTGGACCCGGGCGTCGTCACGGTTGGCAGCTTCCATTCCGGCTTCAAGCACAACATCATTTCCGACCGTGCCGACCTGCAGCTGACCGTCCGTTCCGACGACAATGAGGTGCGCGAGAAGCTGCTCGCCGGCATCGAGCGCATCGCCGAGAATGTCGGCCGCATGAACGGACTGCCGGAGGATCGCCTGCCGGAGGTGCGCGTCGGTTTCGAATCGACCCCCGTTACCATGAACGACCCGGAAACGACTGCCACCGTCACCGCCGCGCTCATCGACCAGCTGGGTGCCGGCACGCTGCTGCGCGACGAGCCGCGCGACGGTATGGGCGCAGAAGACTTCGCCTATTTCG
Organism: Pseudomonadota bacterium; assembly: GCA_039815015.1. GTDB lineage: Bacteria > Pseudomonadota > Alphaproteobacteria > Sphingomonadales > Sphingomonadaceae > Pacificimonas. The sequence goes on from JBCCAC010000110.1 coordinate 2,118, forward strand.
TCGCGCCCAACACCGATGTGCCCGGTACCTATTTCGCCGTCGGCGGCACGCCGCAGGCCGATTTGGATGCCGAAGATGCCGGCGGCCCGCCGGTGCCGTCGCACCATTCGCCCTTCTTCAAGGTGGAGGCGGAATCCGCCGTAACGCTCGGCGCCGAAGCCATGGCTGCGGCGGCGCTGGCGTTGATGAAGCGGGACTAGGCGGTACGGGGCTCCGCTCGCAAAGCGAGCGAAAACCAACAACGTGATCCCGATCACGATATTTTAGCGCCGAAACGGTTAGAAGCGCGGCCATAGACCCAACCCTCGGGAGCCCCGTTTCGATGCTGAAGCCGATGATCGCCGTTACCCTTTGCGCCTTTGCGGGCGCTACCGCCGCCGTCGCGATCGAGCCGGGCCGCTGGGAAAGCATCTCGAAGGTCGTCGACTTCGAGATGGCGCTGCCGCCGGGCATGCCGGAGGGCATGATGGACATGATGAAGTCGCAGATGGTCGGCAAGCCGCAGCGCGACACCCAGTGCATCACCCGCGCCGATCTGGACGAGGCGCCGGAACGCATGTTCGCGGAAACCGATGGGCAGTGCCGCTACGACCGGTTCGACATGTCGGGCGGCCGCATGACGGGCGTCGCCACCTGCCAGATGCAGGGCGCGACCATGCGCATGACCACGACCGGCACGCATGACGCGAACAGCTACAAGGGCGTCGGCGTCATGGAAGGCGATGGCGAGATGGGCGCCATGACCATTCGCACCGAATTCACCGGCACGCGGCTGGGCGACTGCTGATCGCCGGAAAGGCCTCGGCCATGCACAAGCGCTCGCTGACCATATCGGGCCATCGCACCTCGATCAGCTTGGAACCGGAATTCTGGGCCGCGCTGAAGCGTGCGGCGGCGGAGGACGAGGTGTCGCTGGCGGCGCTGGTGGCGACGATCGACGATGCGCGCACGACGGGCCTGTCGAGCGCGATCCGCGTGTGGCTGCTAAAAAGGGCCGAAAGTTCAGGTCGGTGACGAACCTTCAGCCATTATCCTGAGCGAAGTCGAGGAATGCGTTTTGAAGGGTCACCCGACTTCGCCCAGGATGATGGCTTTGGTTTGGTATAATATATAATCTTTTCAATATGTAAGCCGCGCTACACGACCTACTCATAGGTCGGATCTTTGGTTTTAGGCGCATGCCGGAAACCTAATTGAATTCGGTGCTTTATAATACAAGCTGCACTTAGGCTGAAACGCACGTAGCGCTAATATCACGGGCGATGGAGTACGTCTCCCTCGCCCGCAGTCCGATCAGTATGTAACCAGGAGACCGACGTTGGCAGACACAATGAAAACCGCGCTGATTACCGGTGCCAGCCGCGGCCTCGGACGCGCCATGTCGCTCGCCCTTGCCGCGAGGGGCTGGAATGTCATCGGTACCTATCGCAGCAAGGCGGAAGAGGCTGAAGCTGTCGCGAACGAGGTACGCACGGCCGGTGGCCGGGCAGCTATGCTTGCGTTCGATGCCGACAACAGCGACGCGGCTGAGTTCGCTACGAAAGTTCGTGCCGCACTGCAGGAATTCGGTGCCGAAACGCTCGACGCTCTCGTCAATAATGCCGGTGCAGCGCACCACGCGCCTCTTGCGGAAACGGGGCTCGATGACCTTGATGCGATGTACCGTCTGCATGTCCGCGCACCCTTGGCGCTCATGCAGAACGTCTTGCCCACGATGGGCGAGGGCGGCCGCATTCTCTTCGTATCGACTGGGCTCGCTCGTTTCGCACTGCCCGGTTACGGTGCCTATGCCGCCATGAAGGGAGCCGTCGAAGTCATGGTTCGCTATGCGGCGAAGGAACTCGGCGACCGCGGTATTCGCGTGAACGCCATCGCGCCGGGCGCCATCGAGACGGATTTCGGGGGCGGCGCCGTTCGCGACAATGCCGACGTCAATGCGCTCGTCTCGTCGATGACCGCGCTCGGCCGTCCGGGGCAGCCGCAGGAGATCGGCGATGCTGTCGCCGCCCTGTTGTCCAACGAAATGCGCTGGATGTCCGGTGAGCGGATCGAACTGTCGGGCGGTCAGGGACTGTAGCGGCTGCCTCGCTCTGGCAGGCCGTTTGCAAGTCGTTACACGATGACCCTCGTCACATGCCCCATCTTCCGCCCCGGGCGGGGCTCGCCCTTGCCGTAGAGGTGGAGGTGTACGTCGGGATCCGATAGCGCCGCGTGCCCCTCGATATTGCCGAGAAGGTTATGCATCTCTACGCGCGTCCCGGTCATGCGCGTCGCGCCGAGCGGCAGGCCGCAAATGGCGCGAATGTGGTTTTCGAACTGGCTGGTCGCCGCGCCCTCGATGGTCCAGTGGCCGCTATTGTGGACGCGCGGCGCCATCTCGTTGAAGACGGGGCCGTCCGGACCGGCGAAGAATTCCAGCGTCAGGACGCCGACATAGTCGAGCTTTGCCGCGACGGTTTCCGCCAGCGCGATCGCCTCGTCCGATTGGCGCGTGACGACGTCCGGTGGCGGCAGCAGCGAATGGGCGAGGATGCCGTCCTCGTGCCTGTTTTCCGGCACCGGGTAGACGCGGGTCGCACCCTCCGCAGTGCGGGCGACGATGACGGAAAATTCCGCTGCGAAGTCGACGAAGCCTTCATAGATGGACGGCGCGCCGTTCATCTCCGCCCAGATCGCGGCCGGATCGTCGCCGTCGGCGATACGGATCTGGCCCTTGCCGTCATAGCCGAAGCGGACCGTCTTCAGGATGCCGGGCGCGCCGATGTCGGCCATGGCACGCGCAAGATCATCGGGACTGTCTACGGGCGCGAAGGGCGCGGTGCGGCCGCCCAGATCGGCGACGAAGCGCTTTTCCGCCAGCCGGTCCTGCGCCACCTCCAGCGCCCGCGCCGGCGGCGACAGGCGTACGTGCTCGGCCAGATAGGCGAGCGCGCCCGCATCGACATTCTCGAATTCGAAGGTCGCGACGTCGACCGCGTCCGCAAACCGGCCGAGCGCGGCATTGTCGGTCCATTCCCCGCGCGTGACCTCGGCCGCGACATCGCCGCCGCAGGGGTTTTCTTCGGGCGCGTAGACATGGGTGCGATAGCCGAGCTGGGCCGCCGCGATCGCCATCATGCGCCCCAGCTGTCCGCCGCCCAATATGCCGATCGTGCCGCCGGGTGCGATCATTGGGGTGTCTCCGCTACAGCATCCGTCTGCGCCGCGCGCCAGGCATCGAGCCGTGCGGCAAGTCCCTCGTCCGTCGTCGCCAGCATCGCCGCCGCCAGCAGACCTGCATTTTTCGCGCCGGCCTTGCCGATCGCCAACGTGCCCACCGGCACGCCGCCCGGCATCTGCACGATCGAAAGCAGTGAATCCTCGCCCGACAGCGCCTTCGACTGTACCGGCACGCCCAGCACCGGCAGCGGCGTCAGCGCCGCGACCATGCCCGGCAGGTGCGCCGCCCCGCCGGCGCCGGCGACGATCACCTTCAGACCGCGGTTCCGCGCGCCCTCCGCATAGGCGACCATGCGCTTCGGCGTGCGGTGTGCGGAGACGATCCGGACCTCGTGCGGAACCTGAAGCGCGTCCAATATGGCGGCGCATTCGGTCATGGTGGACCAGTCTGACTGGCTTCCCATGATGATTCCGACGCTTACGGGCGTCGGTTCACCGGCTTCGGGCATGGATTTTTGCTTCTTGTTAACCATTTGAGAAGCACGTCGACTTAGCCCGATACCCAACCTGCGTCCATGGGGAACAGAAAGCTGACCAGCCCGCCCATCTCGAAGCCGTCCGCCGCGCCGGGCGTCGTGCGCGCCTACCGGCGTGCGCAGGCGGGTAAGAGTGCGGCCGGGGTCGAGCCGGTGTCGCCCGTTCGGCCGGCTGCGGTAATCACCGACATCGGCGGCGATCTGCCGCCGCGCCTGGCGCTCGCGTTCCAGCAGCTGCACGATCAGGTCGGTGCGCTGAACCGCGATCTGGACGCGGCGCGCGCGCGGATCCGCGAACTGGAAGCCCAGGTCGAAACCGACGATCTTCTGCCCGTTGCCAACCGGCGCGGTTTCGACCGCGATGTCGAGCGTGCGCTGGCGGAGGTCGAGCGGCACAGCCTGTCCGCCGCCATCATGTTCCTCGACGTCGATCGCATGAAGACGATCAACGACAGCTACGGCCATGCCGCGGGCGATGCGGCGCTGATGCACGTCGCCGACGTGCTGCGCACGCAGCTTCGGACGACGGACAGCGTCGCGCGCGTCGGCGGTGACGAATTCGCCGTCCTTCTGACTCACGTCGTCGCCGAAGAGGCGCGCGCCAAGGCACGCCAGCTGGCCGCGGCCATCACCGCGACGCCCGTTCTCTATGCCGGCGGCGAATTCACAATGACGGTCTCGACCGGCATCGAAATGCTGGAACCCGGTGCCGACGCCACCCAGCTGATGTCGAGTGCCGACCGCGCCATGTATGCCGACAAGCGGCGCGCCCGCGTCGGCTGACTCAAGGTCTTCATCAGGGCGTATCGGACGCGGGCAGGGGCTCACCGAACGCAAAGGCGTCCGGCGCGGCGAAACCGCCGGCTGGATATGCCGCCGGCGCCGCCTGAAACAGGAAGTCCAGAAACGCATCGCGCAGCGCCGCGTCGCTGCCGGGCCGTGTCGTGGCGGCGACGGCGATCTCCTGCCCGTAGGCGGCCGCATCCGGAACCTCGACATGGCGCAGCCGGTCCGGCCAGCGATCCGCGTAGAAGGCGGCCAGATGCGTGAAGAGAATGCCGGCAGGCGCGATGCCGTTCATGACGGCATAGGGAATGTCGCGGTGCTGGATCGCGACGCGACCGGGAAAGTCGGCGATTTCGCGGGCGGCGACCCGCTTCGCATCCGTCTCGCCCAGCAGCGCCGCAAGCGTCGCCCGATATTGCCGCCGGGCACCCGCTTCATTCGGCGTAGCCATGACGAATGGCAGAGACGCTGCTGCAAAATCGTCCAGAGACGCGATCTTAGGCGCGGCGCGGCGGTCGACGAGCAGGCCCAGCCCGCGATGGCGCGCAAAGATCCGCGCCGGCCCGTCGATCAGGCCGAGCCTGTCGACGCGCGACATCGCGTTTGCGCCCAGCATCAGGAGGTCGGGGAAGACGGCGCCGTCCCGTCGCAGCGGCAGGCGGGCATTGCCGAACCGCAGACCGCCGGCCGTCAGACCGTCGA
>JBCCAC010000062.1:0-9404 GCA_039815015.1 Pseudomonadota bacterium
CACGATCGCGGAACTGGAACCCGCGCTCGCGAGCGGTACGATCTGGCTGGCCGAAGACGATCGCGGCGCGGCTCTGGGCTTCCTGAAGGCGCTCGTCATTGCCGAAGGGCTGCATATCGACGAACTCGACGTTCTTCCCGCCGCGCAGGGCCGCGGTATCGGCCGCGCGCTCGTCTTCCATGCCGAGGCCCACGCCATCGCCCGCACCCTGCCCTCCCTGTGGCTCAGGACGTTCCGCGACGTGCCGTGGAACGCGCCCTTCTATGCGCGTCTGGGATTCCAGATCGCGCCGGACGGCGAACCGGCAAGCATGGCATCGACCTTCGCGGCACATGAACGGGAAAGTGGCCTCGATCCCGTGGATCGTTGCACGATGGTGAAGCGATTGTTGCGGTAGCTGCGGTGCGTCCCTTGAAACGACTAAATTCCCGGCCAGCAACGATGCTTCCGTTTCTGGCTTTTCTCAAGCTTTTCTATAAGCTCAGCGCAGACAAGAATTTGCAGCATCACCCAAACTGCAAAACGCGTGCGACCTTCACCCACACCGTCAGAAACCGCTCACCCCTCCAACCATCACGCTCCCGCAAGCCGGTCCCGCAGCGCCTTCAGCGCCGCGCTCTTCACCTGGCTGACCCGCGCCTGCGTCACGCCCAGTATGTCGCCGATCTCGGCGAGGTTCAGTTCTTCGACGAAATAGAGCTGCAGCACCAGCGCCTCGCGGTCCGGCAGGCCTTCGATTTCGCCGGTCAGACGCGCGCGCAGTTCGGCGCTGGCGGCGAGGTCGAAGGGGCTGTCTTCGTCCGCTTCGAACCAAGTGGAATGATCGCTGTAGACGTCGTCCAGCGAGGTATAGCGGACGCCCGCCACCTCGTCGCACAGCGCCATATAATCGGCCATGTCCAGCGCCATGTAGGCCGCCATTTCCGCGTCCGACGCGTCCCGGCCCAGCCGCTTCGCCAGCGTCTCGCGCGCGGTCAGCAGTTCGCGCCGCCGCCGCAGCGCCCCGCGCGACATGGCGGCGCGGCGGCGCATTTCGTCCAGGATCGCGCCGCGGATGCGCGTCTTCGCATAGCTGGGGAAATTGTCCTCCGTCGCCGCATCGGGATCATGCGCTTGCGCGGCCTCGACCAGCGCCATCAGGCCGATCTGAATGAGGTCGTCGATCTCCAGATCGCCGCCCGCACTGCCCTTCAGATGCCAGGCGATCCGGCGAACCAGCAGCACATGCGCCTCCACGAGCGTGGCGACGGTCCGGTCGCCGCCATAGGCCGCGGCCGCGCGCTGTCTCTGCGCCGACATCAGGCCGCCTCCGCCAGGCGATCGTCATGATCGGCACCGGTGTCGGCGCCCTTGTCTGTAGCGGTACCGGCACCGACCACGGCCAGAATCTCGACCGGTTTCTCGTCCGGCACCTCCTCGAACGACAATATGGTCAGGCCGGGCACATGGTGGCGCAGCAGCAGGAACAGGCCCCGGCGCAGGCGCGGCGAGGTGACGAGCGCAAAGCTGCGCGCCGCCGCCGCCAGATCCTCCGCCGTGCGCGTCATCGCCGTGATGATGTCCTGCGCCAGCCCCGGCTCGACGTTCAGCCGGCCATCTTCGGGCGCCGCATCCGTCGCGGAAAGCAGGCGCTCGAGATCGCCGTCCAACGTTACGACCCCCAGCGTTTCGCCGATCGGCGCGACGGCCTGTACCAGCACGGGACCGAGCGCCCGCCGCACCCGCTCGACGAGGGGCAAGGCCCCGCCCGCGATCTTCGCCTCGCTCGCGATGGTCTCCGCGATACGCCGGAAATCGCCGAGGCCGACACCCTCCTCCAGCACCAGCCGCAGCACCGACGTCAGATCCTGCATCGTGATCGCATCGGGGACGAGCGACTTCGCGAGAAGCGGCGCATCTTCCCCCAGCCGGTCGAGCAGCTGGCCGGTCTCGTCCTGACCGAAAAGGAGGTGAATCCGCGCGGACAGCAGGTCGCTCAGATGCGTCGCCAGCACGGTGCTCGCGTCGACGACGGTATAGCCGGCAAAGGCGGCACGATCCTTCTGATCCTCGTCCACCCACAGCGCCGGCAGGCCGAATGCCGGTTCGATCAGCGTTTCGCCGGGCAGCGGCTCGACCGGGCTGGCAGGCTCGATGGCCAGAAACCGGCCGGGCTCCAGCGTGAACTGCCCCAGCACCTGCGTGCCGATGGAGATGCGATAGTCGCCCGCCGCCAGATCGACGTCATCGCGAATATGCGCGCGCGGCACCAGAAAGCCGAACCGGCGCGACAATTGCCGGCGCACACCGGAAACACGGCCGATCAGCGGCGCGCCCTTCCCCTCGTTCACAAGGTCGATCAGACCGAAACCGATATCGATCCTCAACTGCCCATTGTCGACGACGTCCTGCCAGCTCGCTTCGGCGGGTTCGGCCTCGACGGGTGCCGCAGGGGCCGGATCCGGTGCGGCGATGGCGGTGCGGGACAGGCGCCAGGCGGCATAACCGGCCAGACCGGCAAAGCCGAGCAGCAGGACGTGCGGCATACCGGGCAGCAGCGCCAGCATGAAGACGATGGCCGCGACCGGCACCCAGGCCGACGCGCTCGAAAACTCGCTCGCCAGTTGCCCTTCCAGCGCGCGGCCGCTGTTGACGCGGGTTACGATGGCGGCCGCGGCGATGGACAGGAGCAGCGACGGCACCTGCGCCACCAGCCCGTCGCCGATCGCCAGCGTCACATAGGTCGCCGCCGCTTCGCCGATCGCCAGGTCGTGCTTGACCGTGCCCAGGACGAGTCCGCCGCCGATGTTGATGACGAGAACGAGGAGCGCGGCGACGGCATCGCCCTTCACGAATTTAGACGCGCCGTCCATCGACCCGTAGAAATCAGCTTCCGTCGCGATTTCCTGCCGCCTGGCCTTTGCCTCTTCGGCGGTCAGGAGTCCGGCGGCGAGGTCGGCGTCGATGGCCATCTGCTTGCCGGGCAGCGCGTCGAGCGTGAAGCGCGCGCTGACTTCCGATATCCGCCCCGCGCCCTTGGTGATGACAACGAGATTGATGATGACCAAGATCGAGAACACGAACAGGCCGACGATGTAATCGCCGGAGATCAGAAAGGCGCCGAACGCCTCGATCACCTTTCCCGCCGCCTGCGGACCTTCATGACCGGCGACCAGAACGACGCGCGTCGAGGCGACGTTCAGCGCCAGGCGCAGAAGTGTGGCGAACAGGATCACCGTCGGAAAACTGGAAAAATCGAGCGGCTTTGCCGCTCCCAGCGCGACCATCAGGACCAGCAGCGACACGGCGATGTTGAGGATGAAGAACGCATCCAGCATGCCGGCGGGAATGGGAATGACGAGAAGCGCGATCAGCGCGAGAATGAGCGCCGGCAGCAGCGCCGCGCCGGCGGCAAAGCGCGGCAGGCGCGCGGCGAAGGACGACGGAAAACTGACGCTGGCCATGAATATGGACCTCCCGAGCGGAAGGTCAGCAAGCGACGTGCCAGTTATGTCGTAGTGTCGCCGTTAACGAGTGCCGCGGCTAACGCGCGTGGATCGTGCCGTCACGGCCATAAGTCGGCGCATCGCCGGTCGCGATCGCCGCCATCGCGCTGCGGCGTCGGCGCACGCCGTCCAGCGCGACCGCCAGTTTCCGGCCCGCCAGCTCGTTGCGCATCTTCAGCGTACGAAGCCGCGCGATGAAGTCGGGCAGCGTGCGCGCCGTCGTTTCATCGAGCGCCGCGATCACCGTCGCCTGCCGCGTCACGGCGGCGTCGAGCATATCGGGGTCGCCGCTTTCCGCCGCCAGGATCATGCTTTCGACGGCGGTCTCGATCGCGGTCAGCGCGTCCCCTTCAACCGGCATCGTCGCCGAACTCCATGCGGATCATGGCCTTGGCGATGTCGCCGGGTTCGACCGGATAGCGTCCCTCCGCGATGGCGGTCCGGATCGCCTCTACGCGGGCGCTATCGACCGGCGCGTCCGATCGCAGCGCTTCGACCGCAAGTGCGGACAATTCGATCGCGCTCGGCGCGGGGGGCGAGGGTTTTGCCGCGGGTTTTACCGCGGCCCCGGTCAGGGCATCGCGCGTCGCCGTAGAAACGACCGCGCTGATCCCGTCCAATTTCGTCGATATCCCGTTCATGGCTCTGTCCAAACTGCCTCTCGACAAGTGGTAACGACCGCGCCTGAGAAAACTTTAGCGGCGGACGGAAATCTCGCCCGTTTCCGTGACCGCGCCCGTCAATGTGCGGCCCGAGGACGGGTTGACGACGTCGATCCGCCCGCCGGCTTGCCCGTCCTGCCTCGCGGTGCCACCCATGGAAACGTGAAAGCCGGGTCCGGAGGCGACGATGTCCACCGGATCGCGGCGCCGAACGACCGTCGCGGCCTCGATCATATGAAACCGGATCGGCTGGCCGGGCCGGATGGTCCGCGCCGCCTGTCGGCCGATCAAGACGGCGGCATCGTCCGTATAGGTCGGATGCCACCGCCCTCGCACCGCCTCGATGTCGGCGGCACCGATCGTCTCCCCCCGCGCGATCGCCCGCGCGGCGACCAGATGGCGCGCGTCCTGGGGAACCGTCGCTTTCTCTCGCACACCCGTCAGCCGTACGTTCACATGCCAGCTGTCGGGGCAGGCAATCCTTAGCCCGCCTGCAACCGTGTCGATGTCCAGCGTCGTCCCGCATGGCGGATAGGTCACCCTGGCATCGACGGGGACGGGAACGGCACCGGGCGCCGACCGGGCCGCCCAGTCGCGCGCCAGCATATCGATATCGCCGGCCGTGAACCCGGCGAACGTCAGGACAAGAAGAAACATCATGCCGAAACCACCAGCAAACCCCGTGCCATCGCAGACCCGCCTCGGGACGGCGGCGGAACCGCCAATAATCCGGCGCAGGCATCCGACAATAAATTGACGCCGCCATTCCGAAACTCACCAACCCGTTCACATATAAAGACTTTCTACAAATGGCATGAACTTCGCTGTCCTCCCGGTGAACTGGAAGGAGGCGCAGAGCGATGAACGCTATCGACGATTATCTTGCTACCGGCACCCAGGCGCTCGCCCTCCACGCGCGCCGTCTCGACCTGATCGCTTCCAACATCGCCAATGCGGCGACGCCCGGGTTCAAGGCGCGCGATATCGACTTTGCCGCCGCGCTGAAAAGCGCCGACACAGGCCACGCCATGGACCGCTCGCACGGTGCGCACCTCTCTGCCGGGACGGATCCAGAAGGTGCCAGCGCGGCAGTGTCCGCCGGCTACCGCATTCCGCATCAGACCTCGCTCGACGGCAACACGGTCGAGCTCGGCACCGAGCAGGTCGCCTTCGCGGAGAACGCAGCCCGCTACGAGGCGACGATCGGCATTCTGAACGGCCGCATTCAGACCCTGATGTCCGCGATCCGAGGAGAGTGACGCCATGACCATGAGCATATTCGACATTAGCGGCCGCGCCATGTCGGCGCAGATGGTGCGCCTCAACGCGACCGCCAGCAACATGGCCAATGCGGGAACCGTAACGGGCAGCGCCGAGGACGCCTATCGCGCCCGGCGGCCCATCTTCGCCGCCGCTCTCGACGAAGCCTCTGCGGCGCGCGCGACCGTCGATGTGGAACGCGTCGTCGCCATGGATCAGGCCCCCGAACGCCGCCATGAACCCGGCCATCCGCTGGCCGATGCCGACGGCTATGTCTGGGCCGCCGCGGTCGATCCCAATGCCGAGATGGTCGATATGATGGAGGCCGCGCGGCAGTATCAGAACAATGTCGAAGTGCTGCGCACCGCGCGGTCGCTGATGATGTCGACATTGCGGATGGGCCAGTAACATGGACATCCAGCCCGCAAGCGGCGCGCTTTCGACCGGAACGCCCGGCACCGTGCAACAGGAAACGCTCGGCCAGGCGGAATTCCTGCGCCTCCTGACGACCCAGCTGACCAGCCAGAGCCCGCTCGACCCGATGGATAATCAGGCCTTCGTCGCGCAGATGGCGCAATTCTCCAGCGTCTCCGGCATCGCCGAGATGAACGAAAGCATCAAGGCGCTCAGGACGGAACTCTCCGCCAATCGTCTCGGCGATGCCGCCCAATATGTCGGCCGTACGGCACTGGTCGCAGCCGCGGACATCCGGCCGGAAGGCGAGCCGGTTTCCGGCATGATCGACCTCGACCGCAATGTCGACGCGCTCACCGTCGAAATCGTTGATGCGAGCGGCGCCGTCGTTCGCCGTCTCGACCTCGGCGCCCGGAATGCCGGCGACCTGGCCTTCGACTGGGACGGCCGCAACGCATCGGGCGACCCGGCGGGCGACGGCCCGTTCCGCATCGCCGCCGCCGCGCGCAACGGGCAGGAGACGACATCCGTCCCGCTCTATCTGAACGGCCGCGTCGAGGCCGTGGCGGTCACCGGCAATACCACCACGCTGTCCCTATCCGGCATCGGCGACGTCGCCGTCGACCAGGTCCGCGCCCTCTCCTGATCCGCCCTCTCCCCTCCGAAGGAAACGCTCATGTCTCTCTATATCGCACTCACCGGCCTTCAGGGCGCGCAGACGTCGCTCGGCGTCACCGCCAACAACATCGCCAATGCCAATTCGATCGGTTTCAAGCGTTCGACGACGACGTTCGCCGATCTCGTCGCCGCCTCGGGCCTGCGCGCCAATCAGCGCGGTACGGGCACGGTCTTGCAGGAAACCGAGCAGCAGTTTCAGCAGGGCGTTATCGAGACGACCGGCAACACGTTCGACCTCGCCATCAGCGGTCAGGGCTTCTTCGCCACGCGGCCCGATCTCGTCGACACCAGCATCGCCTATACCCGTGCTGGCGCCTACACGCTCGACGAGAACAACTTCGTGCGCGGCCCCGGCGGGGAACATCTCCTCGGCTATACCGTGACGGAGGACGGCCGCGCCTCTAACCCCGGCATCGATTCACTCAGGCCGTTGCAACTCCCCGCCGTCTCGGGCGAGCCGGTCCCGTCGTCTCAGCTGCAGACGGCCGTCACCTTGCCCGACACCGCGACCGTCATTCCGGACGAACCGCGCTATGCCGCCAGCGGCTACGCCTTCGATCCCGGCGACCCGTTGACCTACAATCACAAATCGAGCGCCACGCTCTACGATTCCGGCGGCAATCCCCAGGTCGCCGAGGTGCATTATGTACGCACGCAGGCGCCCGTCGCCGCCGACCGTCGCAGCCTCTGGTCGATTCACGTCACCATCGACGGTACCGAGCTGACGCCCGCATCCGGCGTCCCGACCGAGATCGAATTCGACGGCAATGGCCGGCAGACCATTCCGATCGGCCCCGTCACCTTCCAGCCCTACGATCCCGGCAACGGCACCCTGCCGACGGAACTGACGTTCGCGCTCGGCAACGCGACCATCCAGTCGCCCGGTCCCTTCTCGGTGCTCTCCATATCACAGGACGGCGTCCCGCCCGGCACGCTTGAGGGTGTGTCCATCGACCCGACCGGCCTGGTCGCGGCGGGCTACAGCAATGGCTCGACCGTCAATATCGGCCGCGTCGCGGTGGTCAATTTCGCCAATCCCGAGGGTCTGGTCGGCATTGGCGGTTCCACCTTCCGCCACACGGGCGCATCGGGAGAACCTCAGTTCACCGTCGCCGGCTCGAACGGATCCGGCAACGTCCTTTCCGGCTCGCTGGAGCGCGCGAATGTGGACCTCACCGAGGAACTCGTCGGCCTCATCACCGCGCAGCGCAATTTCCAGGCGAACGCGAAGTCCATCGAGACCGACACCGCCATGACCCAGTCCATCCTCAACATCCGCAGCTGACGATGACTGGATCTCCGATGCCACATGACGATCATACGTCCCTCACGCCCTGCCGACGGGCGGTCATATAATGGACCGCCTTACCCACAGCGCGTTCAGCGGCATGCGGTCGGCGATGGCGGCGCAGACGGTGACGGCGAACAATCTCGCCAACGCCTCGACGACCGGGTTCCGGCGCGACTTCGCGGAAATCCGTGCGCTCGCCGCCGGCGAACAGGGACGCGATGCGCGCATGTTCGCGAACGAGCGTGCCACGACCGCCGACATGACGCCGGGGGCGATGGTCACGACCAACCGCGCACTGGACGTCGCGATGCAGGATCGCGCCTTGCTCGCGGTGCAGGCACCGGACGGCACGGAAGCCTATACCCGCCGCGGCGATCTCAGCGTCGAGGCGAGCGGCCTTCTCGTCAACGGTGCCGGCCATCCCGTGCTCGGCGCAGACGGCCCGATCACCATTCCCGCGGCCGAAGCGATCATGATCGCGCCCGACGGCCTCGTATCGGTGCGGCCGGAGGGCGGTACGCCCATCGACCTCATCGAAGTCGGCCGCCTGAAACTCGTCACACCCGCGGACGATCTCAGGCGTGAAAACGATCTGTTCCGCGCCGAAGACGACCTCATCGCCGACCCGGCCGCCCGGCTCTCGTCCGGCACGCTCGAAGGGTCCAACGTCAACAGCGCCGATGCGCTCGTCAATCTGATCGAACAGGCCCGCCGCTTCGAAATGAACGTCGGTCTTCTCACCACCGCGCGCGAGCTGGATCAGGCCAGCGCGTCCCTTCTCAGGCAGGAGTAACCTATGTCCGCCGCCCTACATATCGCCCGTTCGGGTCTCGATGCGCAGGACATGCGCATGCGGGTCATCTCGAACAATCTCGCCAATGTGAACACGACCGGCTTCAAGCGCGACCGCGCGGATTTCGAGAGCCTGATGTATCAGAATCTCGCTCAGGTCGGCGCACCGACGTCGGGCGATACCAACCGCGCCGACGGCCTGACGCTCGGCACCGGCGTCCGCACCATGGGCACCGAGCGCATGCTGGGCCAGGGCGAGCTGACCCAGACCGCCAATCCGCTCGACATGGCGCTCGATGGTCCCGGCCATTTCCAGGTGACGCTGCCGGACGGGACGCTCGCCTATACGCGCGACGGCGCCTTCCGCCTGTCGCAGGAGGGCGATCTCGTCACCTCGTCCGGCTATCGGCTGGAACCGCAGATCACCGTGCCGGAAGGGGCCGACAGCTTCAGCGTCGGCACCAACGGCATCGTCAGCGTCACCCTGCCCGGTCAGCCGCAACCGGTCGAGGTCGGCAATATCGACGTCGCCAGCTTCCTGAACGAGGCGGGCCTGCAGCCCATCGGCGACAATCTGTTCGTCGAAACCGGTGCCAGCGGCCTCGCCATCATCGGTCAGCCGGGCATCGAGGGGCGCGGCCGCATCCGCCAGTCCGCGCTCGAGGCCTCCAACGTCAATGTGGTCGAGGAACTCGTCCAGATGATCGAGACCCAGCGCGCCTACGAGGTGAATTCCAAGGTCATCTCCACCGTCGACGGGATGCTGCGCTATGTCACGCAGAATACATAAGGCCGCGCCGCCCTTTCTGGCCGCGATGCTCC
>JBCCAC010000185.1:0-5359 GCA_039815015.1 Pseudomonadota bacterium
CGGTCAGTACCTGCACGCCCAGCAGCAACCCTACGCCCGTCGTTATGACGACCATCGTCGGCGCCCAGCCGAGCGAATGATAGGCAAGCTCGTCCGCCGAATAGCGCCCGACGACGATCGTGTCCGTCAGCCCCATGGCCATGATACCCAGCCGCGACAGCACCACCGGCCACGCGAGCGTGATCAGCGCCGAAAGGCGCCCGCGCGCGGTTGCGGGTGTAAGGGCAGGAACGGTGGACATGGACGCTCCGCTTACGCGCGGTCATCCACATGCGCGAGGGCGTCCGTTCAGCTAAGCTCCATTTCCGCCGGTGCTGTGGCTTCCAGTCCCAGCGTCCTCAGCAGCGCACCGTCCGAGGCTTCGCCGGCATTCGGTGCGGTCAGGAGCGTGTCGCCGGTAAAGATCGAGTTCGCGCCGGCCATGAAACAGAGCGCCTGCAGTTCCACGGACATGCTTTCGCGGCCGGCCGACAGGCGTACATAGCTTGCCGGCATGGTGATGCGGCTGGTGGCGATCGCCCGCACGAACTCGATACCGTCGATGGCGTCATAGTCGCCCGCCGCCATCGCGTCGCCGCGGGCGGTACCTTCGACGGGAACGAGGGCGTTGACGGGTACGCTCTTCGGGTGCGCGGGCAGCGTGGCGAGCGCGTGGATCAGGCCCACTCGATCTTCCTCCGCCTCGCCCATGCCGACGATGCCGCCGCAGCAGACGTTCATGCCCGCATCGCGCACCTTTTCCAGCGTGTCGAGGCGGTCGGCATAGGTGCGGGTCGTGATGATTTCGCCATAATGTTCCGGCGAGGTGTCGAGATTGTGGTTGTAATAATCGAGACCGGCGTCCGCCAGCTTCTCCGCCTGATCCGCCGACAGCATGCCGAGGGTCATGCAGGTCTCGAGGCCGAGGTCTTTCACCTTCGCCACCATCTCGCAGACCTTGTCCGTGTCGCGATCCTTCAGGTCGCGCCAGGCCGCGCCCATGCAGAAGCGCGACGCGCCGCCGGCCTTCGCGTCCCTGGCGGCGGCCAGAACTTCGGCCGGTTCCATCAGCTTCTCGGCCTTGACGCCCGACTTGGCGAACGCGCTCTGCGAACAATATCCGCAATCCTCCGGACAGCCGCCGGTCTTGATGGAAAGGAGCTGGCACGCCTGTACGGTGTTGGCGCGGAAATGCTTCCGGTGCAGCAGCTGTGCGTTCATCACCAGATCGAGAAACGGCCGGTTGTAGATCTCCGCGATCTCCTCACGCGTCCAGTCGATGCGCGGCGCTGCGGTGATCGGCGTCTCGATGTTCATGACGGACAATGTCCTCCGGCAGGGAAGTGAATATGACCGTCGTATTGGCGCAGACGGCAAGGCAGGGAAAGGCCGTTTTCCGCTGCAATTGGCGTCAGGCCGTCAGGTTTGGCGCGTCCAGAGCCTAAGGTCTGAATCGCGCTCTGGTCCTGTCCCTTACGCCATCGCCCGTTTCTTGACCGAACTCACTGCCGTTTCAGTGGCCGTGCCCGGGAAACAGCTTGTGCACGATGGGGGCGATGACGGCACCGATGCCGACGCCGAGGATACCCGACAGGGTCGCCTCGATCCCCCATTCGGCCGCGCCGCCCAACGCCGCCGCCGGATGCGCGATCGCTTCGATCAGATGTTCCGGCCCGTGCCAGCCCAGAACCGCCGCATTGTGAACCAGAAGACCGCCGCCCACCCACGCCATGGCAAGCGTTCCGATGATTGAAATCGCATTGAGCAGTGTCGGCATGAACCCGACGAGGCCGCGCCCGAACGCCGCCAGCGCCCCGTCCCTCGTCTTGGCGAGGTAGAGGCCGATATCGTCCATCTTCACGATGATCGCGACCGCGCCATAGACGACCGCGGTGATGACGATGGCGATCAGTGCCAGGATCAGTGCCTGTTGCCACCAGACCTCGTCCGTGACCTCGGACAGCGCGATGGCCATGATCTCGGCCGACAGGATCAGATCGGTGCGGATGGCGCCGGACACCATCTCCTTCTCGTCCTGAGGCGCTTTCTCCACGACGGGCGTGTCCGATTTGGTGGACTCGTCGACATGGAACAGCTCCAGCACCTTCTCCGCCGCCTCGTAGCAGAGGAAAAGGCCGCCCGCGATCAGGATGACCGGGATCAGGAACGGCGCGAACTGCCCCAGTAAGACGGCGGCAGGCAGCAGGATGACGAGCTTGTTGAAGATCGAACCGCGCGCGATCCGGGCGATGACGGGCAATTCCCGGGCCGGCGAGAATCCGGTCAGATAGCGCGGCGTCACGGCGGCATCGTCGATCACCACACCCGCGGTCTTCCCACCCGCCCGTGCGGCGGCGGCACCGATATCGTCAAGCGAGGCGGCCGCGACGCGCGATATGGCCGCGACGTCGTCGAGAAGGGCGATAAGCCCGCTGGCCATCGACTACCGGTCCTTCAGGACGGCGTCGATATCGGCGGCCGAATGGCGCTCGGGCGGCGGGGGCGACTCCTCGCCCGTCATCCGCCCCATGAAGGGGTTGTTGACGACCCAGCCGCGCCTGACCCCTTCGCGGGATTTCAGTTCCTCGTACCAGCGGACGACGTTCTTATAGTCCTCGATCTGCAGGAACGTGCCGCTGTCGTAGAGCTTGCCCGTCGTCAGTTGCCCATACCAGGGCCAGGTCGCCATGTCCGCGATCGTATATTCATCGCCCGCCAGATAGCGATGCTGCCCCAGATGCGTGTCGAGCACATGCATCTGCCGCTTCACCTCCATCGCATAGCGGTTGATCGGATATTCGTATTTTTCCGGCGCATAGGCATAGAAATGCCCGAAGCCGCCGCCCAGAAACGGCGCCGACCCTGTCAGCCAGAACAGCCAGGACAGACACTCCGCCCGCGCCGCACCGTCCTTCGGGAAGAAGGCGTCGAATTTCTCCGCCAGATGAATCAGGATCGCGCCGGATTCGAAGACGCGCTGCGGCGTCGGCCCGCTATGATCCATCAGCGCCGGAATCTTCGAATTCGGGTTTGCGCCGACGAAGCCGGAGGTGAACTGGTCGCCCTCGCCGATATTGATCGTCCACGCATCATATTCAGCGCCGGAATGCCCTGCAGCCAGCAGCTCCTCGAGCATGATCGTCACTTTCTGTCCGTTCGGCGTACCGAGCGAATAAAGCTGCAACGGATGCTCGCCGACCGGCAGATCCTCGTCCTTCGTCGCCCCGGAGATCGGCCGGTTGATGCTGGCGAAGCGTCCGCCGGACTCCTGATCCCAGGTCCAGACCTCGGGCGGGGTGTAGGTGTCGGTCATAAGTGGCTAACCTTCAAGAAGAATGCAGGAGTGACGATATCGAGTTCGCCGGCAAGAACGCCTAACCGCCGGTCGCGGGTCCAAAGGCTGGCGTTCTCAGTCGCGAGCGTTGCGGCGAGAAGCTGTGCACAGACGAAACCGGCGTCGCCCGCATGGAGTTGCTGTCGGTCCTCATGCCGCTTGCCTCTCTTGCATCAAAATCAGCATCATTTGATGTCGGCCCCAACACGCCGCGCTACAGCGGAATGTTGTCGTGCTTCTTCCACGGATTGGCGAGTTCCTTGGATTTCAGCCGCCTTAAACCCATCGCCACGCGCCGCCGCGTCGAATGGGGCATGATGACCTCGTCGATGAAGCCTTTCGCAGCCGCGACGAAGGGGTTGGCGAAACGATCCTCATACTCCTTCGTCTTGGCGGCGATCTTGTCCTCGTCGCCGGCGTCCTGACGGAAAATGATCTCCACCGCACCCTTCGCGCCCATCACGGCGATTTCCGCTGTCGGCCAGGCATAGTTCAGATCGCCGCGCAGATGCTTCGACGCCATCACGTCATAGGCCCCGCCATAGGCCTTGCGCGTGATTACGGTGATCTTCGGGACGGTCGCCTCCGCATAGGCGAACAGCAGCTTCGCACCATGTTTGATGATGCCGTTCAGTTCCTGATCCGTGCCGGGCAGGAACCCGGGCACATCGACAAAGGTCACGATCGGGATCGAGAAGGCGTCGCAGAACCTGACGAAGCGTGCCGCCTTCTTGGATGACGCGATGTCGAGCACGCCCGCCTGCACCATGGGCTGATTGGCGACGAAGCCGACCGTCTGGCCTTCGACGCGGCCGAACCCGGTAATGATGTTTGCCGCATGTGCGGGCTTCAGTTCGAAAAAGTCGCCTTCGTCGGACACTTTCCGAATCAGTTCATGCATGTCGTACGGCTTGTTGGCGCTGTCCGGGATCAGCGTGTCGAGGCTCTCGTCGGCCTCCAGATCGCCGAACGTCGGCAGCACTGGCGGATCTTCGCGATTGCTGAGCGGCAGATAGGAGACGAGATCACGCGTCCGCAGCAGCGTCTCAATGTCATTGTCCAGCGCCAGATCCGCGACGCCCGATTTCGTCGTATGCGTGACCGCGCCACCCAGCTCGTCCTGCGTCACGACCTCGTTTGTGACCGTTTTCACGACGTCCGGCCCCGTGACGAACATGTATGATGAATCCTTCACCATGAAGATGAAGTCGGTCATCGCCGGCGAATAGACCGCGCCGCCCGCGCACGGTCCCATGATGACGCTGATCTGCGGGATCACGCCCGATGCCAGCACGTTTCGCTGGAAAACCTCGGCATAGCCGCCCAGCGAGGCGACGCCCTCCTGAATGCGCGCGCCGCCGGAATCGTTGAGGCCGATGACTGGCGCGCCGACCTTCATCGCCGTGTCCATCAGGCGGCAGATCTTCTCCGCATGGCGTTCGGACAGGGCGCCGCCGAACACGGTGAAGTCCTGCGAAAACACGTAGACCAGCCGGCCGTCGATCGTGCCCGACCCGGTGACGACGCCATCGCCGGGAATGACCTGCTCGTCCATGCCGAAATCGGTGCAGTTATGCTCCACGAACATGCCGGTTTCTTCGAACGAGCCGGGATCGAGCAGCACTTCCAGCCGCTCACGCGCGGTCAGCTTGCCCTTCTTATGCTGCGCGTCGATGCGGCGCTGGCCGCCGCCCAGTCGCGCCGCGGCACGTTTTTCATCCAGCTGTTCAAGAACTTCGAGCATATCGGGGGCCTCGTCGCCTGGGATCGGAATGCCAGCGCCTAGCAGAGCCACGCGAGACTTGGCGAGACCGGGCGGCCCCGCCCTCTCATAAAGGACCGCCTACCGCGCAGATCGAGTGGGCACGCTAGAAGTTGCGGTCGCACGTACCGAGCGCGCTGCGCACGAACGCATAATCGCGTGTCAATGCGTCCGCCATCTCTGCGGGACGTTCTTCCAGTACCGTGTCGGGCAGGGTTTCCGGCAGATCGCAGGCGAGAAGCGTCGCCGCGAGCGATCCCGCTTCCGGCGGTGCAGCGGACGCA
>JBCCAC010000286.1:0-3728 GCA_039815015.1 Pseudomonadota bacterium
GAATTTCAAGGAGAACCGCCCATGTCCGTAAAGGATCTTGCGCGCACGCTGCCCGACTATGCCAAGGACACCCGCCTCAACATTTCGTCGCTGGTCGATGATCAGATGATCGACGATCAGAAGAAATACGGTCTCCTCGTCGCCTGCGCCCATGCCACCGGCTACGGCCCGCTGATCGACGCCGCCGAAACCGAGGCGACCGAGCACCTGTCCGCAGAGGCGATGACGGCGGCAAAGGCCGCGGCGTCGGTGATGGCGATGAACAACATCTATTACCGCTTCACGCACCTCGTTTCGAACGAGGAATATGGTCAGATGCCGGCAAAGCTGCGCATGAGCGTCATCGGCAAGCCCGGCGTCGACAAGGCGGACTTCGAGCTCTGGGCGCTCGCGGTCAGTGCCATTAATGGCTGCGGCATGTGCGTCGACAGCCACGAAAAAGTACTGCGCCAGGAAGGCGTGTCGGCCGATATCATTCAATATGCGGCGCGCATGGCGGCCGTGGTGTTCGCGCTCGGCAGGTCGCTCGCCGCCGCCTGACGCGGCGGCGATTTGCAACCCCCCGGCCGGCAGCCTAGTTAATGATATCGCTTGCTGCCGACCGGAGGGGTTTCATGTTCGACGCGTTCATCGCGTATCTCGACAGCGTGAAGGCGCGCGATCCGGCGGCAAGATCGCGCTGGGAGGTATTGCTGTACCCCGGCGTCTGGGCGCTCGGTTTCCACCGCATCGCGCACTTCCTGTTTCGCGGCGAGCTCTATTTCATGGCGCGCACCGTGAACCACTTGTCACGGCTATTGACGGCCATCGACATCCATCCGGGTGCCTGCATCGGCCGTAACCTCTTCATCGATCATGGGTTCACCGTCATTGGCGAGACGGCGGAGATCGGCGATGATGTGACGATCTACCAATGCGTCACGCTGGGCGGCACCAATCCGGCGAATGGTGTTGCGGGCAAGCGGCATCCGACACTCCTAGATGGCGTGATCGTCGGGTCCGGCGCTCAGATTCTCGGGCCGATCGAAGTCGGCCGCCGTGCGCGCATCGGTGCCAACGCCGTCGTGACGCGCGAGGTGCCCGATGGCGCGACGATGGTGGGGATTCCCGCCCGCCCTGTCCCCGTCGCCGCGGAAAATTATGCTCAGGACTTCGTGCCTTATGGCACGCCATGCAGCGAGAAATTCGATCCGCAGACCCAGCAGCTGGAAATCCTCAAATGCGAACTGGCCGCTCTACAGGCACGTCTCGATGCGCACGAGGCGACTGCTACGCTGCCCGAGGCGACGAAAACGGAACGCCGCGCCTGACATGCTATCGGCTGACCGATGACGAACGTAACGCCGCTTGACCGCGATCGCCCGGCGCGGGCGACGCGGCAAGTGCTCTGGATGCGGGACGAGCTGACGATCCTGACGGGCCTCTATGGCCGTATGGTCGCGGCCGGCGAATGGCGCGACTACGCCATCGATATGGAGGCGGACGAGGCCCGCTTCGCCGCCTTCCGCCGCGCGGCCGACCGGCCGGAGGTCACTGTCGTGAAGCGCCCCGCCCTCGCGCGAAAACAGGGCCAGTATGCGCTGATCGGCGAACACGGGCAGGTGTTGAAGCGCGGCGGCGACGTGCGCGCGCTCTTGGCCCCGATCGAGCGCCGGCTGATGAAGGCGGTATCCGGCTGACGGCTTGTGGCCGCCAGAGCCTCTACGCCGCCGCGACCCGTTCTGCTTCAGGCACACCGTTAATGATCGCGTCGGACACGTTGAAGTCCTTGGCGATTTCACGCGCGGTCATCTTGGCCGACATCATTACGGACGGCGTACCGCCTCCCGGCTGCGTACCCTGCCCCACCAGATACAGATTGGTCACGTCCTCGCTGCGATTATGCGGGCGGAAAAAGGCGGTCTGCGTCAGCACCGGCTCGACGCCGAAACCGTTGCCGACGTGGGAATTAAGCGTGCCTTCGAAATAATCCGGCGTGATGAAGCTCATATGCGCCAGGCGCGATTTCAGACCGGGAATATAGCCGCGTTCATCAAGGAACGTCAGCACCTTGTCCGCAAACCCGTCGCCGATCTCCTCCCAATCGAGCCCGCTTTGATTGTTGGGCACCGGGATCAGCGTGTAGGCGGCGTGATGATCCGCGGGCGCCAGGCTCGGATCGGTCAGCGTCGGGATATGCAGATATTGCGAGAAATCCTCGGCCAGGATCTTGCGATCGAAAATATCCGTCAGCAGCTCCTCATAGCGCGGCCCGAGAATGATGTTGTGGTGCTGTAGACCGGGATCGCCATCGGCTTTCCGGAAACCGAAATAGATGACGAACAGCGACATGGACTGCTTGCGCATCTTGACGAGTGCGTCGCGATTGATGCGCCGGTGCCGCTTGTCGATCAGGTTGAGATAGGTCGTCGCATAGTCGCCGTTCGAGACGACGAGGTCGGCGGACAGCGTCTCGCCGCCCTTCAGCGTGACACCGGTCGCGACTCTCTGGCGCCCGCGCCGCTCGACATCGATCCGTTCGACCTCCGAATTCACGCGAAGTGTGCCGCCCATCTCCTCGAATTTGCGGATGAATGCATCCACGAGCGCGCCGGTTCCACCCTTGGCGAAATGAATCCCCCAGGTCCGCTCCACGAAATGGATCATGGCGTAGATCGCCGGCACCTTCTGCGGATTGCCACCGACCAAGAGCGGCTCGAAACTGAACACCTGCCGCATCTTGTCCGACTTGAAATATTTCTTCACGAACCGGAACAGCGGGCGCAGCGCATCCAGCTTTATGAGGTCCGGCGCGACACCCAGCATGGCGCGGACATTGCCGAAATAAGTGTAGCCAAGCTCCAGAAACCCGCGATCGAAAATCGCCTTCGCATCGCGATGGAAGCGTTCATATCCTTCGAGATCTTCCGGGGCGAGCCGCGCGATCTGTTCCCGGACATGCACGGGATCGGCGTCGTAATCGAAGATTACCGTTAACAGATCGCACGCATTGCAAATGATTGCTAAGCTCCAATGGACTCTTGCCACAATCGGAATAAACCAGAATCGTTTCCTTATGAGTTGTTCCTTCTTAGACCACCATGCCACATTCTTCAAAATCGCCTAAAATCGAGAATAAACATATTAATAGACTCACATTAGACCAAAACCTCTGAATCTTCTTCGTCATTCAGTAAGCCAATGACTTTTACGAAAAAATGAGAACTAAACATAAACGCTCTTTCATCGAAAGAGGACGTTATCTCAGGATGAATGTTCGGTAATATTCTATCATCGCGTGATCCAGGAATCGTATGTAAAGAGGGGATACCTTAGGCATAGATCGATCAGGCAGTCGTTGAAATACTCGCCTGGCTCCGTCCGATCTAGGTCCGCATTTGTAACTACTATAATATCTCGTCCGTCAGGATCAAACGGAAACGGAAACAAAACTTCGGCTGTTGAGGAGGCTGTAGAACTGCCAATCGATTTAAATTTCCGAAAGGTCAAGTGGACGCCCAACCTGCTCTTTTTCTCGGTATCAGAGAATCTAATGTTGGTTAAGTAAGAATCCTCACTCCTGGCAAACAGTAAGGCTTTTGACGCTCAGTAGGCTAACATTTACTCTGTAGGAATCGTCACAACTTGGAAGGAATGATCGATGCTAAAAGAATCCTTATACGCCTGAAATGCTACTTTACTATTTGTCGAGGCGAAAAGAATAATATATTTTCCTCTTTCGCCCCCTA
>JBCCAC010000112.1:0-7271 GCA_039815015.1 Pseudomonadota bacterium
CGAGCTGGGCGAAGGGTCGTCCGTCTGGGCCAATGTCGTCATGCGGTCCGAGGCGGCGCACATCCGCATCGGCGCGCATACGAACATCCAGGATTTCACGATGATCCATACCGACCCGGGCGGGCCGGTCATCGTCGGCGAACACTGCTCGATCACGCACCGGGCGACGCTGCACAATTGCACGATCGGCGACAATTGCTTGATCGGGATCAATTCGACGATCTATGGCGGGGCAGTCATCGGCGACAATTCGATCGTCGGCCAGCATGCCTATGTGAAGGACGGCACGATCGTCCCGCCGAACAGCATCGTCGTCGGATCGCCGGCGAAGGTCATTCGTACGCAGAACAGCTGGCTGGCGAACCGCATCAACGCCGCCGTCTATCTTCGCAATGCGAAGGCCTATGCGCGCGGCGAGCACA
The DNA here is from genome assembly GCA_039815015.1 of Pseudomonadota bacterium. Classification (GTDB taxonomy): domain Bacteria; phylum Pseudomonadota; class Alphaproteobacteria; order Sphingomonadales; family Sphingomonadaceae; genus Pacificimonas. Next base: position 423 of record JBCCAC010000112.1, read on the forward strand.
GGGCCTGGGAAGGCGATGAGTTCGACGCATTCATGGCAGAAACGATGCAGCGCTTGCAGGCGGAGTTCGCGGCGCTATAGCACCGGGCCATGAAACAGCATCCGGTTCCCAACAGCAAATTGCATCTCGTCTTCGGCGGCCGCGTCAAGGATCCGCGCGGCCTCGACTTCGAAGACCCCACGGCCCTCGACGTCGTCGGCATCTTTCCGAACTATGCCGCGGCGGAAAAGGCCTGGCGTGCCAATGCCCAGCGGACGGTCGACGATGCCGAAATGCGCTATCTGGTCGTGCATCTGCACGAACTTCTGGAGCCGGAAGAGAACGACTAGGCCAAAGCCCGACGGGTTCCCGCTCCGGACAAGCAATGCGTTCGAGAGCGCTTTAAGTTCTGCGCCGATCACCACGATTGTCATACCCGCATAAGCGGGAATGACGGATGCTCATGACTGCGCGTTCAAAGCGAACTAGTTGGCGGCAGCTGCCGGCGCGATTTGGTCCATGTCGATGTCGAACGGCGCATCATCGCTCGATCCCTGATCGCTCGACCCTTGCGCGATCACAGGCCCCTGGTCGCCCAGATAGATGTCGGGCTCGGCCATATGCTGTGCGATCGTGACGTCCCGGCCAAAGCGGCGCTGACGCAGGACGTCGAAACCGGCATTGATCAGCGACGCGATATTGTCGTTACGCTGCTTGGATGACGGCGCGCCAAGGACGATGGCGACGATCCGCTTGCCGTCGCGCTGTGCCGAAGCGGCCAGCGTGAAGCCGGAAGCGCGTGTGTATCCGGTCTTGATACCGTCGAGACCGACGAGCTTTCCGAGCAAACGATTGTGGTTGCGATACTTGGTGCCGTAGAAATTGTAGCTCTGTTCGGAAAAGAACGCGTAATAATGCGGATAGTCGCGCAGCAGCGCCGACGACATTTTCGCCAGATCGCGTGCCGTTGTCGAATGCGCGGGATTGGGCAGGCCGCTGGCATTGTAAAACGCAGTCGCGTTCATGCCGAGTTCGCGTGCCTTTTCGGTCATTTTCTGCGCAAAGGCGAGCTCGGTCCCGCCGACATGCTCGGCCAGCGCCACGGCGACGTCGTTCGCGGATTTTGTGGAGAGCAGCCGGATCGCCTCTTCGACCGACAGCCAGCCGCCGACGCCGAGGCCCAGTTTAGATGGTGGCTGTGATGCGGCATGTTTCGACATGACGACCTTGTCGGTCAGCTTGATCTTGCCCGCGTCCAGCGCCTCGAAGGTCAGCATCAGCGTCATGACCTTGGTGATGGAAGCCGGATGGCGCGCCGCGTCGGGATTACGCGCGTAGAGCACCTCGCCCGTGTCGGCATCGACGACGATGGCGGCATATTTCGGCAGATGGGTCAGGGAACGCGCCTCGACCGGCGCCGGCATCAGCGCGGCGATCATTGCCAGACAAATGGCGGTGAACGTGAAAGGCAGGGTCTCGATCGTCGTTCGCACTGCCCTGTTCATGCTTTTGCCCTCCGTCTGCAACCTACCTACGCATTTATGCCGAATGATTCCTTAACGAAGTCGGAACTGACGCTGTATTCGGCGACGAACCGAATCATAAACACGGCAGAAGGACTGTGGCTCACAATGGCCGGTCCGTCCTTGCCCGAATTCGTCAGTTTCTTGTGACGAAAGCGGGGCGGCTTGCACGTTTTCGTCTGCACAAAGAAACGCCGCCCCGACCCGGACTGAAGCCCGGGCCGAGGCGGCGTCATTCATATAGGCGGCCTCCGGCTTGGCTCAGGCCGCCTTCTTCATGCGGGCATTGCCGTAGAAGGTCTCCCCCTTTTCCGCCATGTCACGCAGGAGCTGCGGCGGCGCGAAACGGTCGCCATGCGCCTGGGCGAGACGGTCGAGCACGCGGACGACGTGGTCGAGACCGAGCGTGTCCATGTGGCTGAACGGTCCGCCGGTGAAGGGCAGGAAACCCCAGCCGAAGATCGCGCCGAGATCGCCATCCTCGGGGGTTTCGAGAACGCCCTCAGCGAAACAGCGCGCGCACTCGACCAGCTGGCGGAACTTCAGGCGCTCCTGCACTTCCTCGACCTGCGGATCGACGGCGTCGTCCTTGGCCGGGAATGCCTCACGAAGACCAGGCCAGAGCTGCTTGCCCTTGTCGGACTAATCGTAATAGCCCTTGCCCGCCTTCCGGCCGAGACGTCCGGCGTCCATCATCTTTTCGACGACCATGTCGGACGGCCCCTCCTTATAGGCGTCGCCCATGTCCTTCTTGGTCTGCTGCATGACCTTGTAGCCGAGCTCAATGGAAACCTCGTCGGACACAGCGAGCGGCCCGACGGGCATGCCCATGTGCTTGCCGGCATTCTCGATGAGCGCGGGGTTGATGCCCTCGCCAAGGAGTGTCGTGCCCTCCTGGACGTAGGTGCCGAAGCAGCGCGACGTGTAGAAGCCGCGGCTGTCGTTGACGACGATGGGCGTCTTGCGGATCTGCTGGACGTAGTCGAGCGCCTTCGCGATCGCTTCGGGCCCGGTCTTCTCACCGACGATGACCTCTACGAGCGGCATCTTCTCGACGGGCGAGAAGAAATGGACGCCGATGAAGTTTTCGGGCTTCGAATGCGCCTTGGCGAGGCCGGTGATCGGCAATGTCGAAGTGTTGGAGCCAAAGATGACGTCCGCGCCCAAGACGGCCTCGGTCTTCTCGGTCGTCTCGCGCTTGATGTCGCGATCCTCGAACACCGCCTCGATGATGAAGTCGCAACCGGCGAGGTCGGCAAAATCGGTGGTCGGGTGGATGCGATCGAGGATCGGCTGCAGCTTGTCGTCGGACATGCGCTTGCCGAGCTTGTCCTTCGTATAGGACTTGCCCTTCTCCGCCGCCTCCTGACTGCGGTCGAGGAGAACGACCTCCATACCGGCGCGCGCGGAGACCATGGCGATGCCGGCCCCCATCATGCCGGCGCCCAGCATGCCGAGCTTCTTCGTTTTCATCGGTTCGATACCGTCCGGACGCCGTGCGCCCTTTTCGGCCGCCTGCTTGGATACGAACAGCGAGCGGATCATGTTGCCGGCCTGCGGATCGGCGACCAGCTTCGCGAAATATTTGGATTCGATGCGGATCGCCGTGTCCATCGGCACCTGCGTACCCTCATAGACCGACGACAGAATGGCGAACGGACCGTTGATGTTGCCGTTCGTCTTCGCGATCGTCATGGCCGTGCCGCCGATGAAGGTCTGCGCGAAGCCGGGGTTCATTGCGGACGCCATGCCGCCGGGGAACTTGAACTTCTTCTGGTCCCAGGGCTGCGTGCCGCCATTCGGGTTCGCCTTCACCCAGGCCTTTGCCTTGTCGACGATCTCGGCCTTCGGCGCGATCTCGTTGACGACACCGAAGCCCTGCGCCTCCTGCGGCGACATGTTGTTGCCCTGAATGAGGTACATGAGCGCGGGCTGCACGCCCATCAGGCGCGGCAGGCGCTGCGTGCCCCCTGCCCCCGGCATCAGACCGACGAGCACTTCGGGGAGGCCAAGCTTCAGCTTCGGATCGTCCGCGGCGACGCGGTAGTGGCAGGCGAGCGCGACCTCCAGCCCGCCGCCAAGGGCGAGGCCATTGATGGCGCAGGCGACCGGTTTGCCGCAGGTTTCGAGGTCGCGGAGCATCTTGTTGAGCGCGAAAACGGCATCGAAGACGGTCGCCATCTTCGACTTGCCGCCGCCGGACCCGTCACCGCCGCCGGAGAAGTCCATCCCCTTCAGGTCGGCGCCGGCCATGAAGCCGGAATCCTTGCCGGAGGTGATGACGGCGCCCTTGATGCTGTCGTCCGACGCGATCTTCTCGATCAGCGTCGCCATATCGCGCTGCAGATCGTTGTTGATGACGTTCATCGACTGGCCTGGCAGGTCGATGGTGAGCGTCAGAATGCCGTCGGCGTCGAGATCGGTTTTGATGGTTTCCGTGGTCATGAGGCGTGCCTCCATTTGGGTAATTTGTCATCCCCGCGAAGGCGGGGATTCGTTGTGCTTGGGTGTCCGCGCGTTAGGCGCCAACCCAGCGAGCAGATCGCCGAATGGATCCCCGCCTTCGCGGGGACGACACTCAGGGTGAGAGTCAGACCCGCTCGATGATCGTCGCGGTGCCCATGCCGGCGCCGACGCAGAGGTTGGCGAGCGCCGTACCCTTGCCGGTCCGCTCCAGTTCGTCGAGGACGGTGCCGAGGATCATCGCGCCGGTCGCGCCCAGAGGGTGCCCCATGGCGATAGCGCCGCCGTTCACGTTCAGCTTGTCGTGATCGATGTCTAGCGCCTGCATGTAGCGCAGGACGACTGACGCGAACGCCTCGTTCAGCTCGTAAATGTCGATGTCGTTCACATCCATGCCGGCACGGTCGAGGACCTTGCGCGTGACGAACTCCGGACCCGTCAACATGATCGTCGGCTCCGAGCCGATCGAGGCCATGGCGCGGATGCGGGCGCGCGGCGTCAGACCGTATTTTTCGCCCATTTTCTTGTTGCCGATCAGGATGCCGGCGGCACCGTCGACGATGCCGGACGAGTTGCCGCCATGGTGGACGTGGTTGATCTTCTCGATCTCGGGGTACTTCTGGATGACGACGTCGTCATAGCCGGGCATCTGCGTGCCGATCCCCTCGAAGGACGGGTTGAGGCCGCCCAGCGACTGCATGTCGGTGCCGGGGCGCATATGTTCGTCATGGTCGAGGACGGTTTCGCCGATGACGTCCTTCACCGGCACGATGGAACGCTTGAAACGTCTTTCTTCCCAAGCGGTTGCGGCGCGTTTCTGAGATTCGACGGCATAGGCGTCCGTGTCGTCGCGGCTGAAGCCGTACTTGGTCGCGATGAGGTCGGCAGAGATGCCCTGCGGCGCGAAATAGGACTGGAAGTTGATCGCCGGGTCGGTCGCCCAGGCGGCACCGTCCGAACCCATGGGCACGCGCGACATCGATTCAACGCCGCCGCCGACGGCGAACATGGCCTCGCCCGACATGACCTTTGCGGCTGCCATGTTGGTGGCCTCGAGACCCGAGGCGCAGAAGCGATTCACCTGAACGCCCGCCGTCGTCTGCGCATAGTCCGCGACCATGACCGCCGTGCGGGCGATGTCACCGCCCTGTTCGCCGACCGGAGAAACGCAGCCGAAGACCACATCGTCGACGTCCGCCGTGTCGATCTCATTGCGGTCGCGGATCGCCTCCAGCACCTGCGCGCCCAGCTGGACGGGGGTAATTTCGTGGAGCGCGCCCGTTGGCTTGCCCTTGCCGCGGGGAGTGCGGACGGCGTCGTAGATATAGGCTTCGGTCATGCTTTTTCCTTCCTGTCATCCCCGCGAAGGCGGGGATCCATTTGCTCTTTCCTGTCCGCCTGGTGCGCCGGTTCGTCGAAGGCATCGCCGAATGGACCCCCGCCTTCGCGGGGATGACAGTCATTCTCGAATATTTACGCCCGCGCGAACGCGTCTTCGGGCAGCGCCATCATGCTTTCGGCGCCCGCCTCCAGCTTGCGGCGCAGCGCGCCGACGTCGGGCAGGTAGCGGTCCATATAGTAGCGCGCGGTGATCAGCTTCGCTTCGTAGAAGCTGTCACCTGCCGCGCCGTTCGTCAGGTGCTGCTGGCTGGCGCGGGCCATTTTCAGCCACATCAGACCGAGCGCGACGATGCCCATCATGTGCATGTAGGGGACGGCGCCGGCGCCCGCATTGTTCGGGTTCTCCATGCCGTTCTGCATCAGCCACATGGTCGCGGCCTGCAGCTCTCCGCCGGCCTTTTCCAGCTTCTCGGCGAGCGGCGCGAGGGCTTCGTCCTCTTTCGCCGCCGCGATTTCCTCGTTCACCATGGCGGCAAACTGCATCAGCGCCTTGCCGCCATTGCGGCCCAGCTTGCGACCGACGAGGTCCATCGCCTGTATGCCGTTGGTGCCCTCGTAGATCTGCGCGATGCGGGCGTCGCGGACATATTGTTCCATGCCCCATTCGGTGACGTAGCCGTGACCGCCATAGACCTGCTGCGCGTTGATCGCGGTTTCGAGGCCCTTGTCGGTGAAGTAGCCTTTGATAACCGGCGTCAGCAGGCCGACGATCTCATCCGCCTCGGCGCGTTCTTCCTCGGTCTGCGCCTTGTGCGCGAGATCGATCTGGAGCGCGGCCCACAGAGTCAGCGCGCGAGCACCCTCGGTAAAGGCGCGCGCATCCATCAGCATACGGCGCACGTCCGGATGTACCATGATGGTATCGGCCTTGGCGTCCTCGTCCTTCGCACCGGTCAGTGCGCGGCCCTGCCGGCGCTCCTGCGCATACTGGACGGCGTTCTGATAGGCGATCTCGCCCTGGCCGAGACCCTGAATGCCGACGCCGAGGCGCGCGACGTTCATCATGATGAACATGGCGGCGAGGCCCTTTTCCGGTTCACCGACCAGATAGCCGGTCGCCTCGTCATAGTTCATGACGCAGGTCGCGTTGCCGTGGATGCCCATCTTTTCCTCGATGGAGCCGCAGGTAACGGCGTTGCGCTCGCCGAGCGATCCGTCCTCGTTCACCAGGAACTTCGGCACGATGAAAAGGCTGATGCCTTTCACATTGTCGGGTGCGCCCTCACGCTTGGCAAAGACGAGGTGGATGATGTTTTCCGCCATGTCGTGCTCGCCGGCAGAGATGAAGATCTTCTGGCCGGTGATGGCGTAGCTGCCGTCGCCATTGTCCTTCGCCTTGGTGCGGATGAGGCCGAGGTCCGTGCCGCAATGCGGTTCGGTGAGGTTCATGGTGCCCGTCCACGTGCCCTCGATCATCTTCGGCAGATAGGTCTGCTTCTGCTCGTCCGAGCCCTTGACGTCGATCGACGCGATCGCGCCCGCG
>JBCCAC010000414.1:0-2112 GCA_039815015.1 Pseudomonadota bacterium
CGCCGAAGAAGATCATGACCGGCGCGTCGATTTCTTTGGCGCGGCGTGCCGGGGAGCCCTCCGCTGCGTTTGCGCCGCCGCCAATCTGGCGGCTCGCTGCGTGATAAGCCGTGGTCCAGCGATAAGCGTCACGCAATTTGGGAAGGTCCGTTACCGGGGCAATGGCGACGATCGCCCGATAAAGATCCGGATCCATGACGCCGCCCTGAAGGGCGGAATAACCGCCGTAGGACCAGCCGAGGATGGTCATTGACTCAGGATCGGCGACCCCCTCGCGGATCATGGATCGCGCGGCATCGTTTACATCCGAGATCGCCTGGCGCCAGTTGCGCATGGCGTTTTCACCTTCCCATTCCGTGCCATAGCCGGTCGAGCCACGGTAATTTGGCTGCAGAACTGCATAGCCGATCGAGGCGAGATACTGCGGCAGGAAATCGAAACCCCAGTAATCCCGAGCCGAAGGACCGCCGTGCGGCATGATGACAAAGGGCAGGTTTTTCGCCTCTGCGCCGGCCGAGGGCGGCAGGGTGAGATAGGCGGGAATCCGCGTGCCGTCGGCCGCTTGGTACTGCACGGGCTCCACTTCCGCGAGATCCATCGACGCGAGCATGGGGCGTTCGTCGCTCATCTTGATGACCCGCTTCGCCGCACGGTCGAAGACGTAATAGCTGCCGGGATGCTGGTCTGACGAGGCGTGGAGGAGGATGCGGTTGCCGTCCCAGCTGTCTTCGATCAGCGTGACCGGCATGTCGAGCGCGGCGGTCAGGCTGTCGTCCAGCGCCTTCAATTCCGCGTCGAAGAAGTCGTGGCGGGTGTAGCCGTCGGAGTAGGATACGGCGACCGGCCTGTCCCATCGGCCGAAGGTGATGACGCCGTTCAGGTCGACCCGGTCATGGGCGTAAACGAGCGAGGGGGTTCCGGTTCCAGAGGACGGTTCGACGAAAAGGGCCTGTCGTCCCTGATACGGGCGCAGCGTGTAAAGTTGCGTACCGTCCTCGCTATAGCCCTCGATCGACACCCAGTCGGCGTCCGCATTACCAGCGGCGATTTCCTGCCACTCTCCGCCTTTTGGGGAGCGGACGCGCAAACTGTATGTCGGCATTCCACGTTCATCGATTGCCGAGCTGATCAATCGATAGCCGGTCACATTGCCGCGCCCGTCGGTGTAATAGCTGCTGGCGCTGCTGATCGGCCTCTGCACGCCGCGCATGCGATTAGAATCGACATTCACCTTCTGCACGCTGAGGCCGTCGGCGCGTTGTCCGATGCGCGTACCGATGGCGACTTCCGGAATCAGATCGACTTCCATCAGAACGTGATCCGGATCGTTTGGCAGAAGATCGAGAATGCCGCCGGAATTCTGATTGACCCGGATTTGCTGGCGGCTGGATCGCTGGCCCAGCACCTTCACGTTTCCGCCGTTACGGTCGACCGCGAAGGAACGGGAAAATCCGAAATCCTTGCCGCCGACGAGTTCAACTTCGGCCTGGCTCGTACAATAGAGGCGTTCGTCGTTCAGCCATGTGCAGTTGGCCAGCCGATTGTCCGGGCTGTCGCTCATGATCGCTTTGGCTTCGCCCGTATCGACATTCGCGACGACGGCGGCAGTCTGCGATTTCGACCGGTCCAGATAGACGACATGCGTGCCGTCGGGGGACAGCGACATGTTCGCGACGGATTCCATCAGGCCGAAGCGGGCCGCATTGTCTTCGATGACGTCGGCCGAAACCGCCGTTGCCGCAGACAGAGAAATCGTGAGCCCCGCAACGATGCGGGTCCAAGACGAAATTCCGAACATGACTACCCCCGAAAAAACGCAATACTTCGCTACTGACACATCCCTAGTAAAGTTTAGACCGGTCCGGCAAGCCCGAGCCTGTGTGCGGCTGTTGACTCTACGGTCGCCGCACCCTAGTTCCCGCCCCTTCGCATTCTGACCCCGCACGCCCGGTGAAGCGGTGGTCGCGTTCGGCAGATTCGGCCGGACGGCGCGGTTCCGGGCATGACGACAACGCGATTTTGAAAGGAGCGCCGACGATGTCGAAGCGCCAGTCTTCCAAGTACAAACTCGATCGCCGCATGGGCGAGAACATCTGGGGCCGTCCGAAGTCC
>JBCCAC010000202.1:0-5017 GCA_039815015.1 Pseudomonadota bacterium
AAGATCGGCGAGCCGGTTCAATATGTCGTCCATCGCGCCCGAGCCTTCGCCGGCGGCGACCATGGCGCGGTAGAGCGGCGGAAAGCTTTTCGGTTCGGTCGCGAGCGCACTCGCCAGCCGGCGGCCCTCCGTGACGCCGGCATGTGCCTTGCCGACGATGCGACCGACATGTGCCTTTTCCGCCTGCGCGCCGATCGAACGCAGCGCTTCCTCCAGCGGCGTGACTGCCAGCAGGGTCGCCAGTTGCCGGGTGAAGAGCGTCAGCTGCTTGGCCGACAGTTTTTCCGCGAAGAGACCGCCGCCAACGGACGATATGGGCGCGGGCGCCCCCGCTTTCCGCGCGGCCATGCGCACCGGCAACAGGCCCTTCGCCCGCAGCCGGACCCGCGCCGCCTCTTCGTCGGCGGCATCCAGAACGCCGCGCCGTTCGCGCCCGCCCGCGTCGATGGCCGTATAGTCGAAGCCCGGCATCGTCGTCGCTATGCCGGTTCCGGAACGGGCTCGTCCGCGCTCGTGTCCTTGCGCAGGATCCTGACGGCCTCTTCCAGCGTCGTACGCCCTTCGGTCACCAGCCGCCGGGCTGACGAGGTAAGGTTGGGCAGCCGCGCGAACGCATGGCGCGCGATCAGGCCTTCGTCGGCGCCCGACAGCATCAGGTCGCGCAGCGCCTTGTCGATGGGAATGACCTCGTAAACGCCGATGCGGCCGCGATAGCCCGTCTGCGCGCAGGCGCGGCAACCCTTCGGCGCATAGATGTGCATGCCGGTATCGAGGCCGAGCGGAGCCGCCTCCGCCGCGCTCGCCTGATGCGGTTCGGCGCAGGCCTCGCACAGGCGGCGAACCAGCCGCTGCGCCATAACGAGGCGCAGCGAGGAGGCGAGGAGGAACGGCTCGACGCCCAGATCCTTCAGGCGGGTAATCGCACCGACCGCGTCGTTCGTGTGCACGGTGGAGAGGACGAGATGGCCCGTCAGCGACGCCTGCACGGCGATCTCGGCCGTTTCATGATCGCGAATCTCGCCGATCATGACCGTGTCGGGATCCTGGCGCAGGATCGCCCGTAGCCCGGTCGCGAAGCTCATGCCGACCTTCGCATTGACCTGAGTCTGGCCGATGCCCTCGACGGCATATTCGACAGGATCCTCGACCGTCAGGATGTTACGCCGGCCGTCGTTCAGCAGGCGCAGCGCGGAATAGAGCGTCGTCGTCTTGCCGCTGCCGGTCGGCCCGGTCACGAGAATGATGCCGTGCGGTTCGGCGATCGCATCCGTGACGTGAGTGAGAAGTGCGGGCGGCATGCCGAGATCGCCGAGGCTGAGTTTCGCCTGCTCCTTGTCGAGGATACGCATGACGACGCGTTCGCCGCCGCGCGCGGGCAGGGTCGATACGCGCACGTCGAGCTGCCGCCCGCCCAGCGCCAGGCCGATGCGGCCGTCCTGCGGCACGCGGCGTTCCGCGATATCGAGCCGGGCCATGACCTTGATGCGGCTGGTGACGAGCGGCGCGACCTTCGCGGGCAGGCGCAGAACCTCGTCCAATATGCCGTCGATCCTGAGCCTGACGACAAGCGCGCTCTCGAACGGTTCGACATGAATGTCGCTGGCGCCGCGCCGGATCGCCTCGGCAAGGACACCGTTGATGAGCCGGATGACGGGAGCGTCATCGTTGGTGTCGAGAAGATCGGCCGCGTCCGGAATGCCGTCCGACAGCGTACCGAGATCGGCGACGCCTTCCAGCTCTCCCGACATCGCGCCGGCATCCAGGCCGCCGCCGCCATAGGCTTCGTCAAGGCGCTTCTCGAACACCTGCGCGCTGAGAAAACTGACGCCGATCGTACGCCCGGCGACGCGGCGTACCTCGGTCAGGATCGCCGGATCTGCATCCTCGCGCAGACCGACGGCGATATCGGCACCGCTATCGTCCAGAATGAGAACGCCGTTCTCTTTCGCGAACGCATAAGGCAGCGGCGATGCAGCGGAGATCGCCTTGGCGGGCGCCTCTCCCGCCGCATCATCAGCAGGACCGGTCGCCACCGTCATTCGGCATAGGTCCCGGTCAGCGCAACGACGCGCTCCGGGCCGGTTTTGCTCAAATCGATGACGGCGGCGCCATAGCCTTCGGCCGCCAGGCGCGCCGCCAGCGCTTCGGCGTCCTTCATATCCGGCACCGGCCCAAGGCGCACGACATTGGTGTCCGCGCGCTCGACGATTTCGACGCGGCCGAAGCGCCGGAGGTCCGCTGCGAACTCACGCGCTTCGTCGGCATCTTCAAAGGCGGCGACCTCGACCGCATAGCCCGCGATCAGCGATTCCGTCGCCGTGCCGCTAGGAACCGAGCCTGGCGGCAGCGCGTCGAGATAGGTTCGGAGCACGCGGTCGAGCGAGGGTTCGATATCGGGGTCGCGCGCCACCTGCTGCGCGCGTGCGAAATCATAACGCTGCGCGGCGATCAGCTGTGCATCCTCGCGGCTCGACAGGATACGCGGCCGGATGAAGACGATCAGATTGGTGCGCTGCTTCGCGCGCGACCGCGCCTTGAACAGCTCGCCGATCAGCGGAATATCGCCAAGGAACGGGATCTTCTCGATCGTGCGGCGTTCGTTCTCGTCGAGGAGGCCGCCCATGGCGACGATGTCACCATCGTCGACCGTGATCGTCGTTTCGAATTCGCGCGTGTTGAAGATCAGATCTTCGGAGCCGCTGGCGACGGGGCCGGCGACGCTCGACACCTGCTGCTTCAGGAACAGTTTGATCGCACCGGAGGAATTGATCTGCGGCGTCACGTCGAGCTCGATCCCGACGCTGCGTCGTTCCACGGTACGGAAGGCGTTCTGGAAATTGCCGGGCGCGAGCGCTTCTCCGGTGGTGATCGGCACTTCCTGCCCGACGAGGATTCGGCCCGGCTGATTGTCCAGCATCATGATCGAAGGTGTCGAAAGGACGTTCGACGCGGTGTCCGACTGTACCGCCGTCACGATGGCACCGAAGACGGCGGAACCGACGACGCCGCCGACGCCAAACAAGCCGCCCGTGACGTTCAGGAGCTGCTGCGCGGCCGCGGCCTGAAGCGGTTCGCGCAGGTTTTCCGCCGCGACGTCGCGGGTGATGGCGTCGCCGTCGATGACGACGGTTGAATCGTCGAGCGCTTCGGAGGCGATGGCACCGCCTAGGACGTTCGCGTTGATGACCTGATTGGAATAATTGGTCGATGCGAAGGGAACCGTGCCGTCGGTCCCCGCCAGGAGGAACTGGAGGCCAAGCTCTCGCGCGGCATTGTCGGAGACCTCGACGATCAACGCCTCGACCAGAACCTGCTCGCGGCGCGTATCGAGCTGGCGGATGACCTCGCCCAGCGTCCGCTGCACGTCGGGCGGCGCCGAGACGATGATTGCATTGGCGCCGACATAGCGCGTGATGACGGCGCGGGCGCCGCTTTCGTCTCCGGCGAGCTGCTGCGCGGCGGCTCGCGCGGCTTCGGTGGCGGCACCGTCCGTATTGCCCTCCGCATCGGGGATACTGGCTGGGGCCACTTCCACCGTCTGTCCGGCGATCTGCTGTAGGACGGGCAGGAGGAAGGCCGCGTCGGCATGTTCGAGATAATAGACCCGGACATCGGCCCCCAGCGCCGCGCGCGAATCGAGCTGCGCGATGATGGTCGCGATGGCCTCTACGCGCGCCGGATCGCCGCGCAGGACCAGCGAATTGGAACTGTCGACCGGCACCACCGCAACACTGCCGGCATCGCCGCCCGCGCGGCCGATCTCAGCCACCGCCGTCGCGATCTCACGCGCGCCGGCATTGTCGAGCGTCACGAGCCGCATAGCCGATCGGTCGCGGTCGATCTCTGACAGAAGGCCGCGAATGCGCGCCAGATTGTCTTCGTAATCCGCGACGACGATGGAATTGCCGCTCCCAGATGACGTGACCTGACCGTCGCGGCTGATGAGCGGCGTCACCGCGCTGACCGCGGCGTCGGGGCTGACCGACGTCAGCGGAATGACCCGCGTCACGAAACGGCCGCCGCCCGAACGGTCGGGCTCACGCGCCGCATCGGCCGATGGGGAAATTCGAAGGCCGCCGTTCGAAATCGGAATGGCGACCAGGCCGTTGGCGCGCAGCGTTTCAAGGAAGACCTCGAAATATTGCGCGCGGCTGAGCGGCTGCTCGCTGACGATCGAGACCGTGCCTTCGACCGCCGGATCGATGACGATGGTACGTCCGGTGACGCGCGCGGCATCCTCGATGAAGGCGCGAATGTCGGCATCGCGCAGGTTGAGATATTGCTGCGCAACCGCAGCGTGGCGGCCGGGAATCGGTGGCGGCGCGGTCAGTGCGAGGGCAGCGATGGCAGTCGCGGCAAGAAGGCGCTTCATCGTGCGGAACCGCCGACGCTGGTCGCTGGCAGCGATTGATCGAGATAGAGCGATTCGCGCGCGCCGCCGCGGTCGAGGATGGCATGGTCGTCCCTGACTTCGGCGAGCGTGATGCCGGGCAGAACCTCTTCGCCGATACGGAAGCTCCGCTGCGGTTCGTCGGGGCCGCCAAGAATGGCCGAACTCGCGCCGCCGACGCGATCCAGGCGCACGCCATAAAGATCAAGCGGCACGTCGCTGACGACCGTATCGCCGCCCCGCGCGCGAATGCCGAACACGGCATCCATACCGGCAAACCCGGGTGCCGCGTGCGTGCGTGCGGGCAGCGGCGGCAGCGCGCCAACCGGCCCTTGCGGGATCACGACTGTCCAGATCAGCAGCGCGGCCAGCATCGCGGCGACGGCCATCAGCAGCAGTTCGACAGCAAGAATTATGCGCGGCGCGTGCCGGCCGGTGGCGGCGAAATCAGGCGACATTGATGTGAGTCCCCCGACCCAGTCTCGTCCTCGGGCGTCGCCGGTCCGGCGACCTGTGCCCCATAGAGCTTGGCGATGACAGTTTTGCGACGATCCCAAGACGAAACGATGTCGGTAGCTGCCCGACTGCGCGCTTCATCTGCCGCGGGCTGGCACAACCGGGCAAAGG
>JBCCAC010000064.1:0-9334 GCA_039815015.1 Pseudomonadota bacterium
GAAAAGATCGGCATGCACATCGGCGCGAGCCCCAGCCACCAGACCGGCCGCACCTTCTCCATCCACGCCCGCGCCGCCGCCGCGACGCTCGGCGCGATGGGGCTGGAGCTGGATCCGACGACGCTCAACGAGGACGACCGCAAGGCGATCGTCGCCCACATCGCGCTCCACAGGCGCCACCGCGACTGGATGCGCGACGGCCACGCCCTCTTCCTGCCGCATCCCGACCCCGGCCTCACAGCCATCGGCATCTTCGCCGCCGACCGCACCCACGCGCTCATCGCCGTGATCCAGCGTCAGGAACGGCGGGCGCCCGTCCCCGCCCCGCTCAGGATCAGGCACCTGACCGGCGCGGTCCGGGTGCGGGCACCGTTCGTCGATCCGGTACTGGCCCTTGCCGCGAAACAACAACCCGGCTGGCTGGCGGACGAGTTCGACAGCGACGCGGCGACGCTGGCCGCTCACGGCCTGCCCCTACCGATCCTGCCCGCAGGTCGTGCGGTACTGATCGAAATAATGCCCGCAGGCGCGGCCTAGGTTTTTAGATGCGCGAGCACCGTCCTCAGCGCCGTGACGAACGCGATCGGCTGGTCGAGCATCAGATGGTGCGCCGCCTCCGGAATGCCGATGATCGGCATCGTCCCGCCCAGTTCGCGAAGATACGCGGCGGAGTCTCGGTCGAACAGGACGCTGTCCTCACCATGGACGATCGACAGCGGAAACCCGGTCGCATCGAGCGCCACGAGCCGCGGCCCGAGCGAGGAGAGCTGCTCGTCCCGCGGGCCGGACGGCGCGGTGACGCCCGGATCGAACTTCCAGCGCCAGCCGCCCTCGTGCCGTTCCATCGAATGGAACGCCATATAATCCATCAGCAGCGGCACGCCGACCGGCTGCGGCGGCGACAGGACATAGCGTTCCCGGGCGGTCTCATAATCGGGATAGACCCGGTTCGGCCGCGTCGGATCGCGCGGTCCGGGCCGGCGACCGCCACCCTCGAAATGCGCCTGCAGCCGCTCGGGCCGCAACACCATCAGGTCGCAGACGATCAGGCCGGAAAAGCGATCGGCGTGCAGTTCCGCGGTCCGAAGGCCGATGCTTGCGCCGAAACTGTGCGCGACGATGGTCGGACGGCGTCCTTCGGCGAACAGGCCCGTCTCTTCCGCCACGGCAAGCAGGTCCGCGACGCGCGACGCCTCGGAATAGCCATCGCGGTGCCCGCTGTCGCCCATGCCGGCATGATCGAAGGCGACGACATGAAAGTCGTTCGCCAGGAACGGAGCGATAAATGCGAAGGACCGGGCGTGTGAGAGAAACCCGTGCGTCAGGATGAGGCCCGGCCTTGCCGGATCGCCCCAGCGAAAGGCGTTGAGGTCGATGCCGTCATGGCGAACCGCCAGCCGTTCCCGCGGCGTCGCCAGCGCGTCATGAAGCCAGGTCGGCAGCGCATCCGGGTCGCCACACCAATGGGCGTCGAGGTCGGCAGGATCGGAGGCCCCGCCGCCCGCAATGTCGGCCACTATGCCGCCTGCTCCATGGCGAGGAACTTCTCGCGCCGCTCGCGCCGCAATTCGTCGGGCGTCAGGCCGGCAAGACTCTGCAGATCCTCGGCAATCGCCGCTTCCAGCGTGGCGAGCGCGCCCTGCACGTCGCGGTGCGCCCCGCCCAGCGGCTCCTCGACGATGCGATCGACCAGGCCTAGCGCCTTCAGATCCTGCGCGCTGATCTTCATGGCGCTCGCCGCATCGGCGGCCTTCTCGGCGGATCGCCACAGGATCGAGGCGCAGCCCTCCGGCGAGATGACGGCGTAGAACCCATGCTCCAGCATCAGCACCCGATTGGCCGCCGCCAGCGCCAGCGCGCCGCCCGATCCGCCCTCGCCCATGATCGTCGCCACCATCGGGACGCCGAGGCGCAGGCACTGCGCCGTACCGCGCGCCAGCGCTTCGGCGGCGCCGCGCTCTTCCGCCTCGATGCCCGGAAAGGCGCCGGCGGTGTCCACGAAGGTCAGGACCGGCATCCCGAACCGGTCGGCAAGCTCCATCAGCCGCACGGCCTTCCGGTAACCTTCCGGCTTGCCCATGCCGAAATTGTGCCGCAGCCGGCTTTCCGTGTCGCGGCCCTTTTCATGACCGATCACCATGACGGGGCGGCCGCGAAACCGCGCCATGCCGCCCATGATCGCGGCGTCCTCGGCAAAGAAGCGGTCGCCGGCCAGCGGCTCGAAATCGGTGAACAATGCCGCGGTGACGTCGCTGAAATGCGGCCGCTCCGGATGCCGGGCGACCTGCGCCTTCTGCCAGGGCGACAGGTTGGCATAGAGGCGTTTCAGCTCGCTATCGACCTTGCGGCGCAGCTTGCGCGTTTCCGCATCGACGTTGACGGGACCGTCCGCGGCGCTGCCGGCGAGCGCGTCGATACGCTCCTGCAGGGCGGCGATGGGCTTTTCGAATTCAAGGAAGGCGACCATGGCGCGAGGGGCTATCGACGCCGCCCGCGCCGGTCAATCGTCACAAATCCGCCAGCGGATGCCGGGTGTTCACCAGTTCGACCAGCCGGTCGGCCGCGACATGGGTGTAGATCTCCGTCGTCGCGATGTCGGCATGACCGAGCATGGCCTGCAATGTGCGAAGGTCGGCGCCGCCATCCAGAAGGTGGGTTGCGAAGGCGTGGCGCAGGACGTGCGGGCTGACGCGCTCCGGCGCAATGCCCGCCCGGGCTGCCACCGCCCGCACGATCTGGAACAGGCGGACGCGCGTCAGATGCCCCGTCCGCGACGGGAACAGCCAGGCCGCCTCCGCCGGCAGCGTCGCGGCCCAGGCCGCGGTCGAAGCGAGGGCGCGGTGGCCGATGGGTACGAGCCGTTCCTTCGCGCCCTTGCCGGTAATGACGGCATAGGGTTTGGCCGGATCGACCGCATGGCGCGGCAGACCGACAAGTTCGCTCGCCCGCAGTCCCGACCCATAGAGAAGTTCCAGCAGCGCCCGATCGCGCAGCGCATTGCGGCGGCCCTCAGCGACGCCGGTATCCGTCGCCATGAACAGCGCACGCATGTCCGCCGGCGACAGAATACGCGGCAATGGCCGGCGCGCCGTCGGTCCGCTGAGATCGCGGGACGGGTCGTCGTCGCGATGACCGTCGGCGACGAGAAACGCGAAGAAGCGCCGGATGGCGGACAATTTACGGGCGAGCGTCGCCGGCGCGGCCTCGACCCAGATGCCCGGCAGCGTCTCAAGATCTTTGGGGCCGGCGTGCGTCAGACGACCGCCGAGCGCCTCGCTCGCCTGCCAAAGGTCACGCCGGTACGCCGCGATCGTATTCGCCGCCGCACCGCGCTCCGCGATCATCATGTCGAGGAACAGCGGGATCGCGGCGCGATCGTCCAGCCGGTCTCCGGGGTCTCCGGTCACAGGCCGGTCACACGTCAATCACACGCCGCGCAGATAGGCCTCGACCGCCAGCATGCGCGCTTCGGCACCGAGCCCGACGCTGTTCCAGGCGTCGAGGACCGGGGCGACGTCCTGATGCCTCACCTGTCCCCAGCCGCCCTGCAGGCCGATGGCGGAAAGGATCGCCACTTCGCCTCGCCGGCCGGCCGCGGCGGCGCGGTCCAGGGCTTCGGTGTGGACATCGTCGCGGCGGCGGACTTCGAAATCCTCGTAAATGCTGTTCCAGGCGCGGCCGCCGATACGGTCCATGGCCCGGAGCGATGATACGAGATGGCCGAGCCGGCCGCGAACCATGTTCTCATTCTCGCCCTCGGCCAGCGCGCTGAACGCATTTCTGACGGAGCCGGGCTGCAACGGTACGGTGCCGCCCGCATCCGCAAGGACGAGCAGCGCCCAGCCGCGCCAGCGCACATCGTCTTCGGCCCGGGCGAGCACCGGCCACCAGGCGAGGGCACGCTCGTAACGACCGGCGGCCAGCATGGAGGCGATCAGGTCGGGCGCCTCTTCGGCAAGACTGGCCACGGGCTCGATACGCGTCGCGGCATGGGCCGTCGCGATGCGCGCGGCGAAGCGCGCATCTGCATCGTCGCCCGCATCGTCCCAGATCGTGCGCATGGCCGCGATGCGTTCGCTGGGCGTGCGACCGACCTCGGCAACGCGCATGAGCCGCGCCGTCTCGGGCATCTCGCCATCTTCCTGCCGCGCCCCGCGCAGGGCGGCGAGGGCGACGAGTTCCCGCGCGGAGACGATTCCGGCGGCGGCGGCGGTACGCGATACGCGGTCGCGCACGGCAAGCGGCGTCTGTCCGTTGCGGAAGGCCCAGCCATGGATGCGCGTCGGTGCGTCGCGCCACAAGTCTTCCGGAATGTCGAGCTCACCGGCGGCCGCCATTCCGAAGCGATAGGAATCGAGCGATCCGGCATCGTCCCAGTCGATATTGGCCGCGCGGCCGATACCGCTGGCGATGCCGGCCACGCGTTCGGCGAGCAGGATATCGAAGCCGTTGCCGCTCTCGTTCTCGCGATCGGCCCGGCGCACGCGGTTGAATCCCGTAGTGGCAAGGCTCTCATCGCCGGTCAGACTGGCGCAGACCGCGCCCGCCAGGCGCCAGAACCGCGCGTCGCTGAGCGCACGTGCGGTCGGCGCCAGTGGACAGAGCGCCGGAATATCCCCCGCCGCCATGTGCGTCTGCGCCGCCGCGGCGTAGAGGCGCGGCGTGTAGCCATCGACAGGAAGGCCGTCGATGAGGAGCTTGGCCCCATCGACCTCACCCATGCGCGTCAGGAGCGCCGCCCGCGCCGCGATCCAGTCGCCGTCTTTTATGGCTGCCGGCGTCACGACATCGCTGAGGAGCGCGCGCCTGAGGACGATATGCGCCCAGCGCGAGGCGGTGCGGCCCTCCAGACGCCGCATCAGAACCGACATGAACCGGCCATTGGACCCGGCGAAGGTGCGCGGACCGTAGCCGCCCCGCGCCGGCGATAGCGGTCCGGCGCGGCCGAACGACTTCTGCGCGCGCGGCAGCGTCGCCATCAGATCGACGGGTGGTGGCGGCAGCGTGGCGACGGCGGGCGGTACGGCCGGACGCGCGGGCGCGGCGGGCCCGAACTCCTCTTCGAACGCGTCGAAGGTCGATGGCGGAACGGGCGTGTCCGGTGCGGCCGGTGCCGGGGCTGGCGATGGTGGCTGCGATGGAGATGGTGGTGGGGATGACGGTGCAGGCGTGCTCGCCGGCACCTCCTGGAAGACGTCCGGCAGCAGACTTTCCTGCGGTGTGGCCGGTCCGGCGAAGAGCGCCGCCGTCAGCGCCGCCGCAAGCGCCCCGCGCGACGATATCCGCGACGATATCGATGCCAGGCCGGGCTGACGACCTGATCGTTCGGAATCGCCGGACCTCGAACCGTCTCGTCTATAGCCCCAAAGCATCGCTATCGACGTCCTGGGTAATTTCGGTCTGTTCCAGCGGCACGTCCTGAAAGCCGAACCAGACGCCCATGCCGACGACCCCCAGAAGAATGATGAGAATCAGCCAGAACAAGACCTTACCCAAAACCAACCGCCTTCCTGCTTACCCAGTGCGCGGGCACCGCCAGCTCGCCTCTCGCGCGAGGCCCCTCGCGGCCCTATAGCGGCAGGCGAGATGCGACGCGAACCGAAAAACAGGGCGGGGCCGCTGGTACTGGTCGGCCTGATGGGCGCGGGCAAATCGACCATCGGTCGCCGGCTTGCCCTGCGCCTGGGACTGGGGTTCACGGATGCGGATGAGGAGATCGAGACCGCCGCCGGCATGTCGGTGGCGGAAATCTTCGAACGCTTCGGCGAGGCCTATTTCCGCGACGGCGAGCGCCGCGTGATCGCGCGCTTGATCGAGGGTGGCCGCCGCGTGATCGCCACGGGCGGGGGCGCGTTCATCGACCCGGAAACGCGCGCGCTCATCCTGGACCGCGCCGTCGCCATCTGGCTGGATGCCGACATCGACGTTCTGGCCGAGCGCGTATCGCGGCGCGATCATCGCCCGCTGATCGCCGGCAAGGATCCAGCGGCGGTGTTGCGCGACCTCGCCAAGATCAGAAACCCGTTTTACGCCGAGGCGCATCTGCACATTTCCTCGTCGCCCAGCCCGCACGCGAAAACCGTCGGCGCGATCCTGCGCGAGCTGGACGCCATCGGCGTCGATATCGCCGTATGAGCGATGCGCGACATACAAAATTGGACGTGGCCCTCGGCGGACGCAGCTATCCGATCCTGATCGGCAGCGGTCTGGCCGCCGGGGCCGGACGGTACATACAGGCCCCTGCCGGCGGCAGGCCGCAGGTGATCGTGACGGACGAAGAGGTCGCGGCTCGGCATGTGGACACGCTGGTCGCCGGGCTGGACCGGGCCGTGAATACCATCGTGCTGCCGGCCGGCGAGGCGACGAAGAGCTGGGCCGAACTCGAACGATTGTGCGAACGGCTTCTCGCTCTCGGCGTCGAGCGCGGCGATGCCATCCTGGCCTTTGGCGGCGGCGTGATCGGCGATCTGGCCGGTTTTGCCGCATCCATTCTGCGACGCGGCTGCCGCGTGGTTCAGATTCCGACGACGCTGCTCGCGCAGGTGGATTCGTCCGTCGGCGGCAAGACGGCGATCAATACGGCGGGCGGCAAGAATCTGATCGGCGCGTTTCACCAGCCGGATCTCGTCCTTATCGATACCGATCTTCTGGCGACATTGCCGGCGCGGCAGCTGCGCGCCGGTTATGCCGAAATCGTCAAATATGGTCTGATCGGCGATGCGGCGTTCTTCGCGTGGTGCGAGGCGAACGGTACCGCGCTGCTGGCCGGCAACGCCAATATCCAGACCCACGCCATCGCCCAGTCCTGCCGCGCCAAAGCGGCCGTCGTCGCCGCCGATGAGCGCGAGACCGAAGACCGGCGCGCGCTCCTCAATCTCGGCCATACGTTCGGTCATGCGCTGGAGGCGGAGGGCGGCTATTCGGACAAACTGCTGCATGGCGAAGCGGTCGCCATCGGCATGGCGCTCGCCTTTCGCTATTCCGCACGGCGCGGCCTGTGCGCCGCAGCGGATGCGGTTCGTGTGGCGGCGCATCTGGAAAGCGTGGAACTACCCGTCGCGCTGCCGCCCTTTGCGCGCGCTCCGGACCGGCTGATCGGTCATATGCGGCAGGACAAGAAGGCCGTTGCCGGGCGCGTGCCCCTGATCCTGGCGCGCGGGATCGGTGCGGCCTTCGTCGCGCACGATATCGACCTGGATGACGTGCGGGCATTCCTGGCCACGGAAGCAGGCGCATGACGTCGCCACCCTTTTTGGCCGCCGACATGCTGGGCGTACCGCACGGGTTTTTCGGCCGACGGGGCGGCGTGTCGACCGGGGCGATGGCATCGCTGCAATGCGGGCTCGGCGCAGACGACGACAGGGACGCGGTCGCGGAAAATCGCCGCCGCGCCGCCGGGGCCGTGCTGCCCGGCGCGTCGCTCTCCGGCCTGCATCAGGTGCACGGGATCGAGGTCGTCACCATCGACGCGCCCATCGCGGACAGCGCGCGGCCGAAGGCGGACGCGCTGGTCACGGCGGTACCGGGACTGGGGCTCGGCATCGTCACGGCGGACTGCGCGCCGCTCCTGCTCGCCGACGCGAAGGCCGGCGTCGTCGGCGCGGCTCATGCCGGCTGGAAGGGCGCGCTGGCCGGCGTCGGCGCCGCCACGGTCGCGGCGATGGTGGCGCTGGGCGCGCGGCGGGAGCGGATCACGGCGGCCATCGGCCCGGCGATCGCGCAGGCGAGTTATGAGGTGGACGCCGCCTTCGTCGCGCGGTTTCAGGAGGCCGATCCCGCCAACGAACGCTTTTTCGCCGCCGGACGGCCGGGTCATCATCAGTTCGATCTGGAAGGATATAACGCCATGCGGCTGGCGCGCGCCGGCGTGACCAGGATCGCCTGCCTCGGCCAGGACACCTATGCTGCACCGGACGAATATTATTCCTATCGCCGGGCGACGCATCGCGGCGAGGCGGACTATGGTAGGCAGCTGAGCGTCATCGGTCTGAATGGCTGACACAAACTTGTCACATGTTCAGATTGCGGGCGCCTTCCCGCACCGCTAGAGCGGCGGCGCCTCTTCGGCGTTCCCGCCAGCGAAGGAACCGACAGCGCTCATGAAGATCATCACCGGCAATGCCAATCTGCCGCTGGCGACCGATATCGCCACCTATCTCGACATGCCGCTGACGGAGGCCAGCGTGCGGCGCTTCGCCGACGAGGAGGTTTTCGTCGAAATTCATGAGAATGTCCGCGGCGAGGACGTCTTCGTGCTGCAGCCGACGCCGGCGCCCGCGAACGACAATCTGATGGAACTCCTCATCATGATCGACGCGCTGAAACGCGCATCAGCCAAGCGCATCACCGCGGTCGTCCCCTATTATGGCTATGCGCGTCAGGACCGGAAGCCGGGGCCGCGAACGCCCATCTCCGCCAAGCTGGTCGCCGACCTGATCACGACGGCGGGCGCCGATCGCGTCCTTTCCGTCGACCTGCACGCCGGTCAGATCCAGGGCTTTTTCGATATTCCGCCGGACAATCTCTATGCCGCGCCGGTCATGGCGGAGGACATCAAGGCGCGCTTTCCGATCGACAATCTCACCATCGTCTCGCCCGATGTCGGCGGCGTCGTTCGCGCCCGCGCGCTCGCCAAGCGACTCGACAACGCGCCGCTCGCCATCGTCGACAAGCGGCGCGAGCGCGCCGGCGAATCCGAAGTCATGAACATCATCGGCGACGTCGACGGCCGCTTCTGCATCATCATCGACGACATCGTCGATTCCGCGGGCACGCTGTGCAATGCCGCCGCCGCCCTGAAGGAATCGGGCGCCGACGGTGTCGTCGCCTATTGCACGCACGGCGTCCTGTCGGGCGGCGCGGTTGCACGCGTGGAAACGTCTGTACTGAAGGAACTGGTCGTCACCGATTCGATTCCGCTGCCAAAGGGCGCCGACGAGAACGGGGTCCGGAAACTCACCATCGCGCCGCTGCTCGGCGAAGCGATCAGCCGCATTGCGGATGAGAGTTCGGTGTCGAGCCTGTTTGATTAGAGGAGTACCGGGGCCGTCCTGATGTAGCCCCAGTTTCCGGTTCTCCCTCATCCCTCGACTGCGCTCGGGATGAGAGAATTTCGGATTTTAAATCGGCAAAATATCCGAGATGTCTTAACCCAGTCGCTGCGCATCCGCCTTCGCGGCCAGCTTCGCGCGGCCGTCGCATTGAGGCGTCGAAGCGCTGAGTCACGTGCCGGCGATCGCACGGGCGCTGGACGCGGGCGGCGTCGTTCGCGCCCGCGCGCTCGCCAAGCGACTCGACAACGCGCCGCTCGCCATCGTCGACAAGCGGCGCGAGC
>JBCCAC010000196.1:0-5088 GCA_039815015.1 Pseudomonadota bacterium
ACGCTGTTCGGCCGCAACACGATCGCCGGCGTCATCAACATTCAAAGGACGATGCCGACCGACGAATTCGGCGGCAAGGCGGCCATCAGCTATGCCGAATTCGACACGGTCCGCGCCCGCGCGGTGATCAATTCCGGCCGCATCGGCGACATTGCGGCGCTGAAGGGCTTCTTCTTCTGGGACGATACGGACGGCTTCGTCGACAATGTCGTGATCGGCGGCACGCAGGGCTCGTACCGGACCTTCACCGTGGGCGGCACGCTGCTCCTGGAACCGATGGACGATCTGACGGCGGTCATCACCTACGAACATATCGACGAGAATGGCGAGACGTCGGTCGTGCCGACCTCGAACGACGGCGACCTCATCTGTCTGCAGGTGCCCGTTCCGGGCGTCGGGTTGGTGCGTGCGTTCGGCCTCGCCGATGAAGAGTGCAACCGCTACGAAGGACCGGCGGCCATCACTGGCATTGGCGAAGACGAACTCTACACCGGCTTCCAGAATATCGAGACGCCGGTCAGCGCCAACACCGACGCGATCTACGCCGAACTTACATATCAGATGGGCGATTTCACGCTGACGTCGGTTACCGGCTATCGCGATACAGATGAAAGCGTCGTCCAGGATTTCGACGCTTCCTCCATCGATTTCTTCGACACGCTGCGCGTGCAGAATTACGAGCAGGTCACGCAGGAAATCCGCATCGACGGCGATATCACGCCATGGCTCAACGCCCTGATCGGCGGCTATTATTTCGAATCGAGTTATGAGCTGGATCAGACGACGAACCTCGGCTTTGCAGGCAGTTCCATCTTTCAGCGGACCGAAGGCGATGCGGAGGCTTATGCCGTGTTCGGCGATGTGAAGATCAAGCCGACCGATCGGATCACGCTCGGCTTCGGCGGCCGCTATACGATCGACGAAAAATCGCTGTTCACGAATTTCGGCCTTAGTGCGGACGGGTCGTGTCCGCTGTTTCTCGGCATCACCGAAGATGCCTGTTTTGGCTCGGAGGATTTCGAGGAATTCACCTGGCGCGGGGCGATCGACTATGCCTTCGACGAGGACCGGCTGGCCTATTTCTCCTATTCGCGCGGTTTCCGCTCAGGCGGTTTCAACGGCCGCGCCGGCACGCCGACGTCGCTGGGGCCGTTCGAGCCGGAGACGGTCGATGCCTACGAGCTCGGCTTCAAGGGCGACTGGCTCGACAACCGCCTGCGGACGAACATCGCCATCTTCTACACCGAATATGACGACAAGCAGGAGGAGACGGTTCAGGCGACGCTGCCGCCGTTCAGCGCGATCAACCCGCAGGAAACGGTCGTTCTGAACGCCGCCACGGCGGAGTTCTTCGGCGTCGAGACGGAGATCAGCGCCGCGGTCACCGACGATCTGTTCTTCCGGACCTCCTTCTCTTTCCTCGACGCGGAATATGAGAGCTTCTTCGCCGACGTGACCGGCGATTTCGTGCCCGACGATGTCTCCGCGCTCGACCTGCGCCGCGCGCCCGATATCACCTGGTCGGCCGGGTTCGATTATTCGCGGGAGATCTTCACGGGACGGCTCGATGCGACGACGACGTTCCGCTTTGTCGACGAATATACGACCTGCATCATTCCCGATCAGCCGCTCGTCCTGAGCGCGATTACCAACGATCCGCGATGCACGACGGATGCGCGTCAGAACCTCGACGCCACCATCAGCTACACGCAGGATTTCGGACCGATCGAGGCGAAATTCAGCGCCTTTGGCCGCAACATTCTGAACGATCGCGGCATTGGCGGAAACCTGCCGGTCGCGGGTCTGTTCAGCTTCGCCGGCCTGCGCCCGCCGCAGCAGTTCGGCGGCGAAGTGCAGATCAAATTTTAAAGGGATAGCCAATATGAAGACACGCCGCTGGGCGCTCGCCGCGCATCCGAACGGTCGCCCTCTGGAGGATGGCGACTGGACACTGGAAGAGGCGGAGCTGCCCCCGGTCGGCGACGGGGAAATGCTCCTGAAGGTCAAATGGCTCGGTTTCGATCCGGCGCAGAAGGGCTGGATGGAAAACGTCGCCGACTATGTCGCGCCGATGGCGCTCGGCGAGACCATGCGCGGCTCCGGCATTGCCGAGGTGATCGAATCGAAAACCTCCAGATTTCAGCCGGGCGATCTCGTTACCGGCCTGACCGGCTGGACGGAGGATCTGGTCACGGGCCCGGGCGGGTTCGAAAAGGTCAATCCCGACCTGCCGCCGACGGCGATGATGTCCGTTCTCGGGACGACCGGCATGACTGCCTATTGCGGCCTGTTCAAACTGGGTGAGCCGGTCGCGGGCGACACGGTCGTCGTCTCCGGCGCGGCGGGCGCGACCGGACAGGTGGTCGGGCAGCTGGCGAAGATCGCCGGTTGCCGCGTCGTCGGCATCGCGGGCGGGCCGGAAAAATGCGACTGGCTGGTGAAGGAGGCCGGCTATGACGCCGCCATCGACTATAAGAATGGCGACGTCCGCGCGGGACTGCGCGAACATTGTCCGGACGGGATCGACATCATTTTCGACAATGTCGGCGGCTCGATCCTGAATGACATGCTGGGCGAGATCGCCACCAACGCGCGCATCGTCATCTGCGGCGGCATCAGCCGCTATCAGGTCGGCAAGATGCCGGCCGGACCCGAAAACTACTTCAATCTGGTCTTCCGCCGCGCGACCATGCGCGGCTTCATCGTGATCGACTGGGCGGCGGAATTTCCCGCCATTCGTGAACGCATGGTCCGCTTCGTCAAGGACGGCCGCCTGACCTACCGCATCGACGAGCAGCAAGGCTTCGAAAATGCGCCCGACACGCTGAAACGGCTGTTCTCGGGCGCCAACAAGGGCAAGCAGGTACTGAAACTATAGGCCGATCGCCGCGTCGATGGCGCGATGGGTGTTCTGGAGCGCGATTTCATTGGCGCCGAGGACGATCTCGAACCCTGACGGCGCGTGCGTCAGGCTGCGCCAGCCGTCCGCTGCGATCCGGTAATCCTCGGTTTCGACGACCGTCGCGGTCGCGTCATAGGCGGCCTCGCATTCGGTGCGGTGCGCGTCCGATCTGACGCCGCCCGGTGCGTAGACGGTGAACTCGGTCGCAAGAGTCCCGGCGTCGTCACCGGGAAACAGGCGGAACAGCTGCACGAAGCCTTTGCCCGGCTCGATTGAGCCCATGAAAATGATGGTGTTGGGGAACAGATAATGGACGCCGCCATAATCCATGACCGGCCAGTCGGCCTCGTCCATATCTGCCAGGCCCGTGAAACTCTTGTCGGGAAAACTGACGCGGTGGTGCGGCCCGTAGGCGTCGAAGACGCCGACATCGGTCAGATGTGTCTGGCCGATGGTCGAGGCGTGTAGCGTTCGGAAATGATAGGATTCGCCATAGGTATCGAGCGCGAACTTCCAGTTCGTCGACGCCTCGATACGGCCGGCTTTGACCGGCGCGGCATGGCCGAGGTCGAGAAGCTCGAGGACCGGCGCAAAGTCGCCCAGATGGGCATCGAGGTCCATGATGCCGCCGGCATCCGGCACGACGAAGATCAGCCCGTGCCGTTCTTCGCAGGGCACGGCAATCAGCGCCCGCTCGTCCCGGTCGACGTCTTCGAAGCCGGCCGCGCCGGGCAGACCGACCAGCCGTCCCTTCAGATCGAACGTCCAGGCGTGGAACGGGCAGGCGATCCGGGCGGCACGATCGCATGTCGAGACGAGCCGGGACCCCCTGTGCGTGCACATGTTGAGAAATGCCCGCGCCCTACCGTCCTTGCCGCGCACGATCAGTATGGGTGGCCCGGCGTCGTCGAATATCAGGCGGTCGCCGGGTTCGGGCATGTCCGCCGACAGGCCGGCGACGAGCGGCAGCGTGCGGAACAATATGTCCGTCTCGCGCGCGAACCGGTCCGCATCGGTGTAGATCGAGGCGGGCCGTCGCAGCGGTGCGGCCGCCATGTCCGTCGAGCCCTTGCCCGCATGCCGCACCATGCGCCGCTGCAGATCGCGCGCCGCCGCCGCGCGCCGGGTCGCGAGCGCCTTGTTGCCTTCGGCCGCGGTTTCGATTGCGGCGTCGATGTCGGCCATGGTACTTCTCCCCGATCCGGGCGGCGCGGGTTCAGGCGTTCCCCATCGCCAGATATTTGTCCATCGTCCGGTGGAAATGGCGAATGCGGCTTTCCTGATAATTGCCGAGCTCGACCTTGCCCGTCGGATGCGCGTGGAGGCCTTCCTGCACGTAGGGCAGGTTCGACATGTCCTGTTCGAACACCTCGCCCAGCGCGCCCCAGTCCTCGACCGCGGTCCAGGGCTCGTCGGGGCCGAGAAGGCGCATTTCAGGCGCCCGCGGTGGGGTCTCCCCCTTGGGAGCACGCTGCAACAGGCGCACTTCCATCAGCGTGTGATTCTCATCCGGCCAGGGCCGCCAGCGGTAGACGATGTTGATGACGAAGCTGCCCCAGGGCGCGTGATTGGGGAAGACGTTGTAGGTCCAGTTGTCGAGCATTTCGGTGTCCGCCGCATCGTCGGCGTCGTAACCGAGTTCGCGCAGCTTTTCCCGGTTCGTCTCCGCCAGCATCTTGCGCGCATTCATACCCTCGGGAATGACGATCTTGTCCGCGCCTTCGCCGTTCCGGAACCCGCCGGAAATGGCGTTAAGGACATCTGCCTCGGTCATCTCGTTTTCGACATGAGGGCTGAGAATGCCGGAGGGGGTCAGCGCCAGGTTCACATGGTCGCCCCACAGCGAATATCGCGTGTTCTCGTCGCCGGTGAAGGGCAGGATCTGCGGGTGCGTGACGACCGAATGCCACGCCTCCATGAAGGCTTCGGAGACGACTTTCCAGTTCGCCGGAATGACTTTGCCGATCCACAGCGCCGTCGAACATTCCTCGTAGCGCCAGCGTGCGAAATGCTCGGGCAGCGGCGCCAGATATTCCTCCAGCGGCGGAGCCTTGCCGTCTTCATTGATATAGACGTAACCCTGTTACCATAGCTTTAGAAATAAAGAGGAAGTGGCTAGAGCTCTCTACGAAGAGGCTGTTCTTGCTTTTAGGCAAGCCTTGTCTGCCTCGATCGAAAATCCAAAA
>JBCCAC010000005.1:0-18843 GCA_039815015.1 Pseudomonadota bacterium
CAACTGATGCAGCTGCGCCAGACCAAAGCGTTCCGCCTGTTCGATAACCATCAACGTCGCTTGCGGTACGTCGACGCCGACCTCGATCACGGTCGTCGCGACCAGAATCTGCGTTTCCCCCGCAGCGAACGCAGCCATCGCGGCGTCCTTGTCTTCGCCCGACATGCGGCCATGCACCAGACCGACCGCATCGCCGAACATGGTCTTCAGGACCGCATGCCGCGTTTCCGCCGCGGCGACATCGGATGTGCCGTCCGTGTCACCCACCAGCGGGCAAACCCAATAGGCCCGACCGCCCTCGGCCAGCAGGCGACCCACGCTTGCCATGACATCGTCTGCACGCACCATGCTGATGACGCGCGTATCGATCGGCTGACGCCCCGGCGGCAGTTCGTCGAGCCGGCTTTCGTCCATCTCGCCGAACCTAGTCAGGGTCAGCGTTCTCGGGATCGGGGTTGCGGTCATGACCAGCATGTGGGGCGGCCGTTCGCCCTTATTGGCGAGCGCGAGCCGCTGGTTAACGCCGAATCTGTGCTGTTCGTCGATCACGATGAAGGCGAGATCGCGATAGTGAACGGCGTCCTGAAAGATCGCGTGCGTACCGACCAGTATGTGGATGTCGCCGTTCGCAAGATCGGCGTAGATCGCCTTACGCTGCGCGCCTTTTTCACGCCCGGTCAGGATCGCGCAGCGCACGTCCAGGCCGGTCAACATATCGGTCAGTGTGGCGTGGTGTTGCCGTGCCAGCAGCTCGGTCGGCGCCAGCATGGCGGCCTGCCCACCGGCCTCGACCGCGCGTAGCATGGCCGCGAGCGCGACTGCCGTCTTGCCGGCCCCGACATCACCCTGCAGCAGCCGCAGCATCGGCGCGGGCTGGCTCATGTCCCCGAGAATTTCACCGATCGAGCGCGTTTGTGCACCGGTCAGGCGGTAGGGCAGATTGCCGGTAAACCTGTCGACCAGCGCATCGTCCGCCATGAGGGCCCGGCCTCGCCGGCGCCGCTGCGCCGCGCGGATCGACAGGAGCGCGATCTGGTCGGCCAGCAACTCGTCATAGGCGAGCCTGGCCCGTGCCGCCCCCGGTGCGCCCAAATGAACATCCTCGAGCGCGCGTCCCCACCCCGGCCAGTCATGTTTTGCCACCAGGGCAGCATCAGCCCATTCCTCGACCGCCGGACGTTCGTCGAGCGCAACCGCGATCAGGGCCATCAGGCGCTTGTTCGTCAGGCCTTCGGTCAGACGATAGACGGGTTCGCGGTCCTGGATCTCTGCGCCGTCGCTCTCCTCGACCACATGATCGGGATGGACGATCTGCAGGGCACCGCCATATTCGTCGAGCCGGCCCGAAACGGTACGCCGTTCGCCCGGCGGCAGTATCGTCCGGGCGTATCCCCGGTCGCGGAAAAAGACCAGCGTCACCCGGTTGCCATCGGCGTCCGTCGCACGCACGCGCGTCGGCCGCCGTCCATCGCCATCGTCGATATGATCGACCGTCAGCGATGCGATGATCGTCTCGCCCAGCATGTCCGGCGTCAGCGTCGCGACCCGGCGCCGTGCGACATATTGCACCGGCATGTGAAACAAGAGGTCCACCACACGGGCGATTTCCAGTCGCGCGAGCTGCTTTTTCACCTTTGGACCGACACCATCCAGCGTGTCGATCTCGGCGAACAGGGGGTTGAGGAGTTCAGGTCTCATCTTTAGCGCTTCGCGGCGTGACTAGCACCGCTCAAAGCCGCCGCGAACCCTCCGACCCGCTCGCCGCCCGCCGGCGACGCCTGTCCTACCGCGCCTCGCACCGGGGCACCAAGGAAGCGGACCTTCTGATCGGCGGTTTCTGCGAACGGCACCTGGCGTCGTGGGACGAGCCGGCGATCGTCTGGTATGAACGGCTGCTGGAAGAACAGGATGTCGACATCATGGCATGGGCGATCGGAACCCAGCCGGTTCCCGAACGCTTTCAAGGTGAGACGATGACGGCGATGCAGCGTCTCGACTATCTGGTACTACCGAACAGAACTGTCACGACTTGACCCCGATTCAGACGATTGCCGCGGCAACGTCGCCGCTGGCGATCGGCGGCGCCCCGACAGGGTACCTGCCACTCCTTATGGGAGAACTTGCGCGCGCGGCGGCAAAGTCAGGCGGCCGGGCGCTTTTTATCGCGCCGGACGACCTTGCCGCCAGCACGCTGGCCGATGCGGTGCCGTTCTTTGCGCCGGAGCTGGACATCATATCGCTGCCCGCCTGGGATTCGCTGCCTTATGACCGGGCGTCGCCTTCGCTGAAGATCGCCGCCGACCGGGTCGCGGGACTGGCGGCCCTGGCACGGCCGGCCGCGACGCCGCAGCTCATAACCACGACCGTCAACGCCCTGTCACAACGAACGCTGGTTGCGGACCGCATTCAGGCGCTCGCCATCGACCTTGCGCCGGGCGATTCCATCGAACCAGCCGAACTTGCCAGACGTCTGGCTGCAAATGGCTTTACCCGCACCGATACGGTGCTGGAGCCGGGCGAATTCGCCGTCCGTGGCGGCATCGTCGACCTGTTTCCCGGCGGCCGCGGCACCGGCGTGCGTCTCGACTTCTTCGGCGACGAGCTCGAATCGATGCGCAGCTTCGATCCCGGGACGCAAAGAACCGTGGGCGATGTCGACGCGCTGCGCCTGCGTCCGGTCAGCGAGATGCTCCTGACCGACGAATCGGTCACACGCTTTCGCAAGGCCTATGTCGAACGCTTCGGCGCCGTCGCGACCAGCGACCCGCTATATGGGGCGGTCAGCGAGCGCCGCCGGCTGGCCGGGATGGAGAACTGGCTGCCGCTGCTGGAAGACCGCCTGGGCACCGTATTCGATCTTCTCTCGGACGACGACATTCTCGTCGCCGACGAGGGCTGCGCGCTGGCCGCGACCCAGCGGTTCGAGGCCATTCGCGACTATCACGACAATCGGGTTCAGGCGCTGGAAAAGGCCGCCGGCAATTACCGCCCCCTCCCCGCCGACGCGCTCTATCTGGCGGAGGACGAATGGCAGGGCGCCCTACGCAAGGCGAACGTCCATACGACCTCCGCATTTCAGACTCCGGAGGGCGCGGGAAAGACCGTCGATCTGGGGATCCGTCCGGCGCGCGACTTCGCTCCCGAACGCAAGAGCGAAGTTAATATCTACAGTGCATTGGCGGGCCATGTTGAGGATTTGCGTAAAGATGGCGTATCGACCGTCCTTGCTAGTTATACGGAGGGCGCCCGGGACCGGCTGACCGGCCTTCTCGACGATCATGACATCGCGCCGGTACGACAGGTCGGCGACTGGCGCGAGGTCGGTACGAAGGCGGGCGGCGTCGCGATCGCCGTTCTTCCGCTCGATCATGGCTTCCGGACTGACGACGTCGCCGTTATCAGCGAACAGGACCTGCTCGGCGACCGTCTGGTGCGCCGCGCCCGTCGTCAGCGCAAGGCGCAAGCCTTCATGGATCAGCTGGCCATGATGACGCCGGGCGATCTGGTCGTGCACATGGATCATGGCATCGGCCGCTATGACGGGCTGACAGCCATCGACGTCGGCGGTCAGCCGCATGATTGCGTCGCCCTCACCTATGCCGGCGACGACCGTCTGTTCGTTCCCGTCGAGAATATGGATGTCCTGTCCCGTTACGGCGCGGGCGAGGATGTCGTCCTCGACCGCATGGGCGGCGCGAACTGGCAGGCGCGGAAGGCCCGGGCGAAAGAACGCATCGGCGAGATTGCCGCCGGCCTCATCCAGACGGCCGCCCAGCGTGCCCTACGCGAAGGCCGCAAGATGGAGGTCGAGCCGTCGCAGCTCGGTACCTTCGTCGATCGGTTCCCCTATGAGGAGACCGAGGACCAGCAGAATGCCGTCGACGATACGCTCACGGATCTGGCGAGTGGGAAGCCGGTCGACCGCCTGATCGTCGGTGATGTCGGCTTCGGCAAGACCGAGGTCGCGCTCAGGGCCGCCTATGTCGCCGCGCTGGAGGGACAGCAGGTGGCCGTCGTCTGTCCGACCACCCTCCTCGCGCGTCAGCATGCGAAGAACTTTCGCGAACGGTTCGAGGGGCTTGGCGTCGAGGTCCGTCACATGTCCCGTCTCGTCAGCGCCAAGGAAATGGCCGAGGTGAAGACCGGACTCGCCGATGGCAGCGTCGACATCGTCATCGGCACGCACGCGCTTCTCGCCAAGTCGATCAGCTTCCGCCGCCTGGGGCTCGTCATCGTCGACGAGGAACAGCGTTTCGGCGTCACACACAAGGAACGGCTGAAGCAGCTGAAGGCCGACGTTCACATGCTGACGCTGACGGCGACGCCCATTCCGCGCACGCTGCAGATGGCGATGTCGGGCATGCGCGACATGTCGCTGATCGCGACGCCGCCGGTCGATCGCCTCGCGGTCAGAACCTATGTCATGCCGTGGGATCCGATCGTCATTCGCGAAGCGCTGCTGCGCGAACATCATCGCGGCGGCCAGAGTTTCTTCATCACGCCGCGCGTGAAGGAAATCCCCGATATCGAGAAATTCTTCCGCGCCTACGTGCCCGAGGTGAAGCCCATCGTCGCGCATGGCCAGATGAGTGCGTCGCAGGTCGAGGAGCGCATGAGCGCCT
Organism: Pseudomonadota bacterium; assembly: GCA_039815015.1. Lineage (GTDB taxonomy): Bacteria > Pseudomonadota > Alphaproteobacteria > Sphingomonadales > Sphingomonadaceae > Pacificimonas. The sequence continues at coordinate 4,623 of JBCCAC010000005.1, forward strand.
TTTACGACAATAAATACGACGTCCTCATCTCGACGACGATCATCGAAAGCGGCATCGATATTCCGAGCGCCAATACGATGATCATCAACCGCGCCGACATGTTCGGCCTGGCGCAGCTCTATCAGCTGCGCGGCCGGGTCGGCCGGTCGAAAACGCGTGCCTATGCCTATCTGACGACGGATGAAAACAAGCCGCTGACGCCGACGGCTCAGAAGCGGCTTCAGGTTCTCTCCAGTCTCGACTCCCTCGGTGCCGGGTTCCAGCTGGCGGCACAGGATCTCGACATTCGCGGCGCCGGCAACCTTCTCGGCGACGAACAGTCCGGCCATATCAAGGAGGTCGGTTTCGAACTCTACCAGTCGATGCTGGAAGACGCGATGATCGCGGCGAAGGCCGACATGTCCGGGCTGGCGGCCCCGGCGGAAGCGTTCAGCCCTCAGATCAATGTCGACGCCGCCATCCTGATTCCGGAGGATTACGTTCAGGACCTCAATCTTCGTATGTCACTGTACAAGCGGATCGGCGACCTTGCCGAACGCGAAGAGATCGACGCCTTCGCCGCCGAGCTGATCGATCGGTTCGGAAAGCTGCCGGACGAGCTGAAGAACCTTCTGCAAGTCATTGAAACGAAAATCTACTGCAAGGCAGCCAACATCGAGAAGATCGAGGCTGGCGCCAAGGGCGCGCTAATGTCTTTCCACGAGAACAGCTTCGCACGGCCTGAGAAACTGGTCGGCTTTCTGGAGCGCAACGCCGCCGTCGTGAAGCTGCGCCCGGACCAGAAACTGTTCGTGAAGCGCGACTGGCGCAGCCCGCAGCAACGCCTCGCGGGCACCTTGAAGGTCGCGCGCTCGCTGGCGAAACTTGCGGCCGCCTAGACCGGGTTTACCTCGCCCGCCTTTGTCTCACCCGCCTTCGCGTCGATCCGGTCGAGCGCCTCGACCAGTTCGCCGCCACCATGCGCGCCGATGATCGGAAAGCGCCGGGCGACGATTTGCGTCGGAACGCCGCCGAACCCCATGTCGAGCGTTGCCGCCGCTTCCGCCGTCACCGCATCCCGATCCGCGTCGCCATCCAGAAGATCCCGCAAGATATCCGCGTCCATGCCGGCATCGGCACCGATACGCGCGAGCACATCCGCATGGCCGATATCTTCGCCATCCCGGAAATAGGCGGCGAACAAACCCTCGGCGACATCGTCGGCGACGCCGGCTCCCGTCGCCCAGCGCATCAGCCGATGCGCGTCGAGCGTGTTCGGCACATGTTCGATCCTGTCATAATTGATCTCGACGCTGGCGCGGGCGGCCGCATCGGCGATCGCTGAGGAGACCTGTTTCCCGACGCCGCCCGGCCCGAACTTCATCAGCATGAGCTCGTCGCGGGCCATGCTGCCCGGCGGCAGACCCGGATGCAGGAAATAGGCACGCCAGTGCCGCACGACCGGCCGCTCGGCCATCGCCTTGTCGACACCGCGCTTGCCGATCCAGCACCAGGGACAGACGAAATCGCTTATGACGTCGATAATTGTGTCGGCTTTTTCAGTCATGGCATCATGCACTCACGAGGGCTTGGCGGCTGTTCCATTCTTCGCAGAAGCCGGGCAGGCGGTCAGGCGGCAGCGCTTCCGAACAGAGGAACCCCTGATACCAGTTGCAGCCCTCGCGCACGAGCAGCTCCAGATGCGCCTCGGTCTCGACGCCTTCGGCGATGACCGTCATGCCGAGCGATCGCGCCATGTCAACGACGCCGCGCACGATGATCTTGTCGCGAACCTCACCCTCGATATCCGCAGCGATCGACTTATCGATCTTCAGATAATCGAGCGGCAGGGATTTCAAATAGGCGAGCGAGGAATAGCCGGTACCGAAATCGTCGATGGCGATGCGGATGTGGCGATCCCGAAGCCCGGTCAGCATCGTTGCCGTCCGCTCCAGATTCTCGACCAGCCCGCCCTCGGTGATCTCCAGCGTCAGTCGCTCGGCAGGAAAGCCCGTATCGTCGATGATCCGAACCAGCTCACGCACGAAATCCGGGCTGCGCATGTCTTCCGACGTGACGTTTACCGAAAGACGAACGTTCGTCATGTCATCGGGCCAGGCGGCCGCTTCGCGACAGGCCTGACGGATAATGTGACGGCCGAATTCGACGCCGAACTCTCCCCTGTCCGCCGTCGCCAGCAATGTTTCCGCCGTCAGGAGGCCGTAGACGGGGTGGGCATAGCGCACCAGCGCCTCCACTCCGGCGACATGGCCGTCGACGGCATCGACCTGAGGCTGGTAGCGGATGTCGAGTTCGCCCTCGCGCGCGGCGTCGCGAACCACCTGCTCCAGGCTGGCAAGCCGCGCCGGGTCGTCGGCCCGGCCGGCGAAGTAGACCTGGAAACTGTTCGGATCGTTCTCTTTCGCGGTCGCCAATGCGGAGCTGGCCCGGTGCAGCAGATCATCGGCGCGGGTCATCTCCGTATCGCTGGCGGCGATGCCGATCCGGCAGGCGAGATGAATGACCTTGCCTTCGATGACGAAGGGGCGTTCGAACACTTTGGCGAAGGTCTGGCTGAAGAAGACCGCGGTCGACAGCATGACCGGTCCGAAAAACGCGACCGCAAACTCCGCCCCGCCCAGGCGCGCGGCGACGGCATTGTCGATATCGCGCTCTGTCAGCGTTCGGCGCAGCCGCCGCGCGACCGCCTGCAAAAGCGCGTCCGCGATCAGCCGGCCATGTACGGCATTGACCTGCCCCATGCGCGATATGCCGATCAGAACCGCGATGGCGGCCGGCTGATGCTCATGCTCGCCGCCAAGGGCCTGATTCAGGCGCGCCCTTAGGCTCGTCGGACTCGCCAGGCCCGTCAGCGGATCATAATGCAGCGACAGGCGCTGCTGCTGCGCCGCCGCGTCCAGATCTTCGACGGTCGCCGAAAGTCCCGTCGCCCGGCCGCTATCATCGACGATGGGCCGCACATGGTGAATGATACGCCGCTCGGCCCCCTCGACTTCCAGCTCGTGCTCCACCTCGCCGGCGACCGACGCTGACAGCATGGCGCGCAGTTCATGACCGACGCGGACCATTTCGGCGCGCGGCAACATCCCCAGCGCCTCGCGCGCGCTCATGCGGCGAACATTCGGCGCCAGGCCCAGGATGTGGGCGAGGTCGGGCGAGAGTTCGACGCTGCCGTCGTCCCGGTCCCATTGCCAGCTTGCCGAGACGGCCAGCTGCGCCTGCGCTTCGGCCATCGCGGCCTCGGTACCGCTCGATCGCATGCGGCGGATCGAGCGATCGACGAACCGCAGCGCCGTACCCAGCTGCTCGCCCCCGAACGGGCTGATCAGATAGTGCGTCGCGCCCGCTTCGTAGACGCGGGGCAATGCGGCCGCGTCGCTTCGCGACAGCAGGGCCAGCAGGCCGCCGCGTCGTCGCGATACCGCCTGCGCCAGCATGCGCATCTCGTTCAGACCGATATCGAGGGCACCACGCGCATCGACGATGGCGACGAAGGCCTGCGAATTGCGATAGCCGCGCGCCAGGTCTTCGCCCGGCAAATGCAGCGCCACGTCCCGGCCCGTCGATTTGACAGCCGTGGCCGCTTCGCGTCGGTAGCGCGCCGAAGAAAGAAAGACAGACGCCTTCTGCATGTTCAGGTCGCGTGTCCCCTCGCCCCCAATCGGTCTTGAAGACTAACGCCTTTCCGCCCGTTCGCAAAGGCCCGTGCGGCTTGCCCGTCCGTGACGACGCCGGTACGGAGAAACGATGGTAGCAGGATCGCATCAGGCGGCGCGGGCCGCGTCCTCGGGCGCCCTTGTCGACCGCTTCGGCCGTCACGTCACCTATTTGCGCATTTCCGTAACCGATCGTTGCGATCTGCGCTGCACCTACTGCATGGCGGAGGACATGCAGTTTCTGCCGCGACGCGAAATTCTGACGCTTGAGGAAATCGATCGGATCGCGTCCGCATTCGTCAGGCGCGGGGTCCGGAAACTGCGCCTGACGGGTGGCGAGCCTCTGGTCCGCAACGGCGTTACGACTCTTATCGAACGCCTCGGTCGCCATCTTGATACCGGCGCGCTTGACGAGCTGACCCTGACATCGAACGGCAATCAGCTGAGAAAACATGCCGGCGCACTCGCCGCGGCCGGCGTAAGGCGCATCAATATCAGCCTCGACAGTCTCGATGCCGATCGGTTCCGGGCCGTCACGCGCTGGGGCGATCTGGCGCGGGTAAAGGATGGTATCGAGGCCGCATCCGATGCTGGCCTGCATATAAAGATCAATACCGTAGCGCTGAGGCATCAGAACGAGGATGAACTGGAATCCATGATGCTCTGGGCGCATGAGCGCGGCTATGACATCACCTATATCGAGACCATGCCGATGGGCGACACCGGTACGGAGCGGGCGGATCAGTATCTGCCGCTATCCGTCGTTCGCGAGCGGCTGGCGGCGCGCTATACACTGACGCCGCTGGCGGTCACGACCGGTGGCCCGGCGCGCTACGTGCAGGTGGCCGAGACCGGTGGCCGGGTCGGATTCATCACACCGCTGACGCACAATTTCTGCGAAGGCTGCAATCGCGTGCGGCTGACTGCGACGGGCCAGCTTTATTTGTGCCTGGGGCAGGAGGATCGCGTCGATCTGCGCGCGGTCGTGCGGGAGAGCGACGAGGACGACGCGCTCGACATGGCGCTCGACGATGCGATGGCGCGCAAACCGAAGGGACATGACTTCGTCATCGAACGCGGCCGCAATAGGCCCGCCGTACCTCGCCATATGAGCGTTACCGGCGGATGAGCTTGCCCGCCATGGCGTTGGCGGTCTCGCCGACGCAAAACGCCCGCGACGCGGCGCAGGCCCTTCAGGGCTTGCATGACTGGGTTCCCGTTGAACAGGCCGACATACTGGTCGCGCTCGGCGGTGATGGATTTCTTCTGCAGACCCTCCACGGCATGCTCGACCGGCGGCGTATCATTCCGGTCTTCGGTATGAACCGGGGGACGGTCGGCTTCCTGATGAACGATTTTCGCGCGGATGGTCTGGAGGCGCGCATCCGGCTCGCCAAGCGGTTCCGGCTCCACCCGCTGAAAATGGACGCCCGCACCATCTCCGGCGAACGTATCGTCTCACCCGCCATCAACGAAGTGTCCCTGCTCCGGGAAACCCGTCAGACCGCAAAGATCGAGATCGTCATCGACGGCCGCGTACGCATGTCGGAGCTGACCTGCGATGGCGTTCTCGTCGCGACCCCCGCCGGCTCCACGGCCTATAACCTCTCCGCCAACGGGCCGATCCTGCCGCTGTCCAGCGACCTGCTTGCGCTGACGCCGATCAGCCCGTTCCGACCGCGACGCTGGCGCGGCGCGCTGATCCCGGACGCGGCTACGGTCGAATTTCGTATGCTGGAAGCCGGCAAGCGCCCGGTCAGTGCGGTCGCCGATCAGCGCGAAGTGCGCGATGTGGCCAGCGTCACCGTCTCGGCCGACCGGCAGGTCGCGCTCGAATTGATGTTCGATCCCGAATATGCGCTCGACGACCGCATCGCGATGGAGCAGTTTCTGACCTGATTTCGACTGAGCTGGGGTTCAGTGGCTCCCCGGGTCTGATTCGAACAGACGACCGATCGATTAACAGTCGATTGCTCTACCGCTGAGCTACCGGGGAACACTGAAGGCGCGCCTATATCAACGGCCTTGCCGGGTGCCAAGACACATTTGCCCGACGGTGTTTGAGACGGCGGACCTGGCCGCTCAGACACAGCGTTCAGACGGTGCGCTCGACCATCATCTTCTTGACCTCCGCGATCGCCTTGGCCGGGTTCAGACCCTTGGGGCAGACGTTCGCGCAGTTCATGATCGTGTGGCAGCGATAGAGGCGGAACGGGTCCTCCAGCTGATCCAGCCGCTCGCCCGTCATTTCATCCCGGCTGTCGGCCAACCAGCGATAGGCCTGCAACAGAATCGCCGGCCCCAGGAATTTTTCCTGGTTCCACCAATAGCTGGGACAGGATGTCGAACAGCAGGCGCACAATATGCACTCGTAAAGCCCGTTCAGCTCTTCGCGCTGATCCTGCGACTGGATGCGCTCCTTGCCCGCCGGGGCCGGCGTCTTCGTCTTCAGCCAGGGCTCGATCGATGCATATTGCGCGTAGAAGTGGGAAAAGTCGGGAACCAGATCCTTCACGACTTCCATATGCGGCAGCGGCGTGATCTGAACGTCGCCCTTCAGCTCGTCGATCGGCTGCGTGCAGGCGAGAGTGTTCGTCCCGTCGATGTTCATCGAACACGACCCGCAAATCCCCTCTCGGCAGGAGCGGCGGAAGGTCAGCGTCGGATCGATCTCGTTCTTGATCTTGATCAGCGCGTCCAGAACCATGGGGCCGCATTTGTCGAGATCGATCGCGTAATGATCGTAGCGCGGGTTCTCGTCATCGTCTGGCGACCAGCGGTAGATCTTGAACGTCTTCACGTTCGTCGCATCGTCCGCCGCCGGGAATTTGCGCGGCGTTCCGCTGATGCGGCTGTGTTCCGGCAATGCGAATTCGGCCATTGGAATCCTCTTATTTCTGGTTCTCTGAAGCTGTTAGACAGACTGTCCTAAACGGTCACTCGCTCATTTTGTCGCCGCTTCAAAATTTCCTCGCAGACGCGGTAGGTCCGCGCATTGTCGACATCGATGGCATATTCGCCATTGCCGAGAACGACCGGACGCAGGTCGACACCCAAGCGCTTCGAGACATTGCGCATGGCCTGATCGAGCGAGATCCAGCCGAACCGCAAACGTATGAGATTGAGGAGCCCGAAGGCCCGCGCGATGCGCCCCGGATTCTTCATGAACTGCCCGCCCTCGCGAAAGACCTCCGCGCTGTCGATCACATCGAGCGAGGCGATCGCGTAGCTGTTGCAGTTCGCATAGTAATCATCTGAAAACGAGTAATAATTTCTCTGACCGTCCGGGTGTGCCGCCATGACGTCATCCTTGCGGGCGAGGGTCAGCAATGCGCCGGCACCGTTTGAAAGCGTCGTGATAGCCTCATCGATGACTGGCGCTTCGAGAAGAACATTATCGGCCGTCGTGATGAAATAGGGGCCCGCGCCCGCAACGCCGGCGGCGGCATATACGCTATCGGTCAACGCGGCCTGTGCCGGCGCGAAAACGGCGTCGATATCACCGATTGCCGCCTTCACCAGCGGCTCCGACTCCGGTTCGACGCAGATGACGATCCGATCGATGGCGGGATGTGCCGACAATGTTTCGAGCACATGAGCGATCAGTGGACGCCCGTCGATTGGCGCGACGCATTTCAGCGGGACGCCATGTTCCGCTGCGATCGGGTTTACCTGCCCGCGCCGCTGCCCCGCCAGAACGATCGCTGCCAGTTTCACAGCGTGATCAGCCTGTTACGGCGCAGGCTCTCCGCCAGAATCGTCTCGATCAACGCCGGGTGAGTCATACCGGCGAGACCGGCAGCGATGCTGATGGTCTTGCGCGACCAGAGATTGCAGTTGAGGTTCACCTCCAGAAACACCAGCGTTCCCGTTTCGGGATCGAGCCGGAATTCCCACCGGCCGTAATCGAACGGTGCATATTCACCCAGTAGCGCATGTGTGTGTCGATGGATCTGCGGCAGCCATTCGGGGTCTTCATAGGGCACCATTCTATACCGCTGGCCGCTGTCGGTCAGGTTTCGCTTCTCTTCATAAGTCCTTAGAATTTCAAGATCGGCCTGAACGTTCATCTGCGTCGGCAGGATGACGGCGCGGTCGTTCTTCGTAATGACGGAGACCTCCACGTCATGCCCCGGCAGGAACGGTTCGACGATCGCGTCGTGCCCTTCGCCGTGAATATGTTCGACGGCGGCCACCACGCCGGCCCAGTCGGCCGCATCGCCGACGCCCCAGCTTGCCGAGGAGGCGTTCGGCTTGATCACGAACCGCTCGCCTTCCGGCAGCATCGCCTCGTCCATCGGCGCGCCGCGACGATAGATCGCCCAGTCGAGCGTCGGCACGCCCCGCGCCCGGGCGGACAGTTTGCACAGATGCTTGTCGTCCGACATGCCGCGGATGATCGGGCTGGCGCCGAGATAGGGAATGCCATGCCGGTTGCAGAGCAGCGGCAGCAGCATTTCGGAATTCAGAAATCCGCCCCGGTTGAGCAGCGGAAAGACGAAGTCCGCTTCCGGCCGGTCGAACAGCGACTGATACCGGTCGTGAAGGACGAGATCGAAGCCAATCTTTTCCAGAACCGTACGAATTTCATGGTGATAGACCGCATGCGTACCGTCGGTCGGGTGCGGCGTACCATCACCGAGCGCATGTTTGGCGATGAACATGAGGCGCAGCCTCGACTTCGCCGCATCGGGGATGCGCAGCGCTTCGACCGGATCGTGCAAGATTATTCCTTCTGTCGACGCGAACGCTTGCGGCTCTTCAAAGCGCGCGCGTCGCCTTTAGATGGTAGGCGAGCAGTTCGCCATAGCGCTGATCGCCAAGCCCCCGGCGTCCGGAGCGTTGCGGCATCAGCACGCCCGGCTTGCCATTTCCCTCCAGCAGCACCGGCCCATCCGGCGTCAGTGCCACGTCCCAGCCGATCAGTCGATATTCTCCGAACGCTTCGACATGAGCGTCCTCCACCAGGGCGCGCGCAGCGTCCCAGTCCGGCAGGCATCGCCCGGCGATTGCCGCGCCGGTCACCGGATGCCTGTCGATATCGCCGCCGCCATAGCCCTTGCACGCGAGCGTCAGGCGTCCATCCGCCAGCTCGACCGACGACAGGATCCCGCCGGCCTTCATATTGTCGATCGGAATGCCCTCGACCGAGGGGAAGCGGAATACCGAATTGACGAGTTCGCCCCTGCCCTCCTCATTGATGAATGTCGTCAGCCGCACGGTCGGCAACGCGTCCAGGGCCAGATCGCCAAGAGCTTCGTGCGGCAGCAGCCGTTCCTGAATGAACCAATCGTCCTTCGCCGACAGTTCCATGGCATCGAACGCCGCGCCGAACGCGGCTTTATCGGTCATCGCCTCCATCTCTGCGCTCAGAAAGGCGATGCCTTCGCCGCCCTCCCCGTGCGAGGGCTTCAAGAGCAGCGGCGTTCCGGCAGGTGCGGAGAATATCTGCGCGCTCCGCTTGCCGCGCCGCCGCACCGCGAACAGTGTGGGATGACGCACGCCGCGTTCGGCGCAGCGTTCGGCAAAACGTACCTTGTCGGCCAGAACGCAATCGTCGCGCCAGCCGGGTGGATTGATCTGCTTATTGAAGGCCGCGTCCTCGAACCGGCGGATATAGCCGTCTAGCGTCTGTTCATCTTCGATCCGGAACAGGAAGATGTCATTCGGATCGGCAAAGCGTCGTTTGGCAATCCGCGCGGCCTTTCGGGCCCAGGCACGATCGCGTCCGTGTTTGCGGGCCACCTGCCGCGCCCTCAACGGGATCCACGCCCTGAACAATGCCCCGACGACGGCGTCCAGCGCCTTGCGCGGCGCGCGCCGCCGCGCGGCGCGCCAGGAATAATGGTCGGCGAGAAAACTGCCGCTTCTCGGCGAAACGATGCCCGGAAAGATGGCATACCATTTGCGGATGTAATACATGCGGTTCACGCCGCATTCCTTCTTCCGCGACCGAGCGCCCGTTTCGCGGTCGCGGCCATTAGAATGACCGTCATCATGGCAGCCAGCATCATGGCCGCTGCAATGCCGATTGCACCATAGGCCGCGCCCAGACCGATCATGCCGGCGACATAGCAGATCGTGACGAAGATTCGCACCCTCAACGCGGCCAGTTCCCGGCCCGCCGCATAAAGTGCCGGTTCCAGCGGGACCGCGGCCAGGTCGATTGCGGCGGCCGCCGCGACGACGAGAAGCAGGGGATAGCTCGACAGGAATTCCGGGCCGGCAACGAGTCCAAGCACCGGTTTGCCGAACAGGAGGACGATCGCGACGACGATCGCGCCCGCCAGACCCGCGATGCGCAGCATGCGGATCAGCAGACGCGAAAAATCGCCCTGCAGATCACTCCGGCTGCGCACCATCTCGGGAAGAATCGCCTGCACCGCCAGCTGGCCGATCCGTGCAAGCGCCTTGCCCAGCTGCAACGCAACCTGAAAGCCGCCCGCTGCCGCTGCACCCACGAACGCACCCGCGAGCAGTACGGGAAGCTGTTTTCCCGCGAGCACGACGGTCTGCGCAACGTTGGTAACGGCAGCGAAGCGCAGCAGCCCCGGCGTCTCCCTGAGCGCCTGCCGCGGCGCGAACGGATAGCGACGCCAGCCGCTGTCCCGCCAGCTGACCGCTGCCAATATCCAGTAAATCGCCATGGCCGCGAACTCGGACAGCCCCCAGACCCAAAGATAGGCGATAAGATCCGGACCCGACGCCCAGACGATCAGTGCACCAGCGAAGCGGGCGCCGGTGAGCGCGGCATCGGCATTTGCGGCGAGCCCGAAGCGATCCCTGAGCCGTAAGATGCCCGCTGCCGTAGACCGGATCGAAAGAAGGGTCGCGAAGGCAAGCAACAGCGCCGCATGGACCAGCTCCTCGTCCCAGCCGAACGTCGGCGCCAGCAGATCGACGGCGAACAGGGCGATCGCGCACCCGGCGAGCGCGCCTGCGATGTCGAGCGCGATGCAGAATTTAACGAGGCGCACCAGACGCCCGGCGGTATCATCGGCAGCGTCGCGGCCGCCAATATCTCCGCCTGCCACGCCCCCGTTTTCCAGGCCGAAGCGCACGACGATCTGCCAGCTTTGAAAGGCGACGAACGCGGTAATCGCCTGCGCCGTACCGACGATCAGCGCAAACTGCCCGAACCGTTCCGGCCCCAGCGTTCGCGTCAGGATCGCCAGATAGACGAGACTGAACACCGCCGCTGCCGCCCGGCCACCGAGCAGCATGAGGAAATTTCGTCCTAATGCTGCCAGGCTGCCCACCCTCGGCGGCAGGATGTTTTCGGTCATGCGCGGGGGCATAGCGGAGGCGCGCCCATGGTGGCTAGCCGATTGCCATCCCAAAATCCTCTAGACGCCGTCGGTGCGCGGCAATTCCAATATGAAGGTCGCACCGGTATCGTCCTGAGGGTCGGTATCCAGAACATATAGTCGCCCGCCCAGCCGCTCTGCCGCCGCGCGGGCAATGGCAAGACCGATACCGACGCCGGCGACGTTCGGTTGCAGGCGCTCGAACCGTCCGAAGATACGTTCCCGGGCGTCGCGCGCCACGCCGGGTCCCCTGTCGGTGACGGATATTCGGGAGATATCGCCGACGATGTCCGCGCGCACGTCGATGGCACCGCCCACGGGATTGAACTTCACGGCATTCGACAGAATGTTGAGGACGATCTGCCGCAATGACAGGCGATCGGGAACCACGAAGTCCTCGCCGGCATGAACGGAGATCCGGATCGACTTGTCGTCGATTTCCGGTGCCAGAATGCGAAATGCCTCGTCGAGAAGCCCGGTAAGTGCGATCTGTTCGCTGCGTATCCTGGGCGCATCCTCACCGCCCAGATTGGCAAGGATTCGCTCCAGATGATCGACCGCGATCCCGATGCGTTCCGCGTAAGCGCGATAGCGCGGCGCACGATATACGGTCGCGATGGCGTCCGCCCGCGCGCGCACGTTCGCCAGCGGTGCGCCAAGCGATCGCGCAAGGGGACTTCGATAGTGACGGTCGCGCCTGTATCGCACGCCCCCCCGCCACCGCACCATTTCGGCCGCCTCGGGCGGTCCGTCCTGCGGCGCCCGGGCGGTCAGTACGTCCACCAGCACGGAACGCCCTCCTTCGTTACGTATCCGTAACTGGTTCACCGGCTCAAGCCAAGTGGTTATGCACCCGAAACATCCTGCGCAGCATTGCGGAACCGCGGATTCAATCGCCACCAGCTCATCAGACGGACGGCATCGGCGGGTTCAATATCCGGCACGCTCAAGGGCGTTCCCGTCCGGAGTGCTCCTATCCGGCCGAGGAGCATGTCCGTCGTCGCCGCCGACATATCGAGACTGGCGATCAGGATCGCAGCCGCGTCGGCATCGACGTCGAACAGCAGCGACCAGGCCGTTCCCGTCGAGAGCGAGCTTTCGACAGCGATCAGCACGCTGAACAGCAGAACGTCTCCGCTATCCAGCGTATCGCGAAGCAGAACGCCGTCCACTTCATCGCGTTCGGCAAGCCGTGCCGCCAGATGTGCGGCCCGGGCGATCGCGGACCTTGCGGAATCATGATCGAGAACGACGAGGCGCGCGCGATCGACCAACGGTTGCGGCTCTGTATCGCTGGAAACACGCGCCAGCGCGGCCGCGATCGCCCAGATCGCAGGCTCTACCAGCTGATGCGCCAGATCGTCGAGCGTCAGGATAGGCTGACCTTCCCCGTCGACGCGCGCGGTTCGCGCCTCGGCATAACGCAGGGCACGGCGGGCAAGGTCGTGGTCGGATCCGTCGATCATATACTGTACCGGGTCGGCGACCTGTCGGCTCGACGCGTCCGTCTCATCGATCTTGCCGATGGACGATGGCACGCCGAAGCGATGCTGGCGCGCGCGCTGTACAAGAGCCGCCGACATGTCCGCATTGCGAATGGCGGGCATACCCTCGATTCGCTGCAAAAGGCCGGTCGACAGAATCGTCTCCGGCGAAGGCCCGCCATCATGACCGGACAGCCTGCCCACGACATGTTCGGCCAGCGACACGAGACAGGTCATGGCGAGCGAGCGATCCTCGTCGCTGAGTGCGGGAACGGCTGGCCCGAACAGCGCGTCGACATAGGCACTGCCACTGGCCGCGACACGCGTCGGCGCATCGGCCAGGTGGCGATAGCGGCGTTTCATGTCGCCTTCGTCCTGCATCGTCCGTATCGCTCGCGCCGTTAATCTAGGTTCCGTCGCCTTAGCGCAGAACCGATTTCATAAGTCTAAAGGTAGCGTGTCAGCGATAGCGACTGCAGCGTTGCCAGCACCTGATAGGACGCCTGCAAATTGGTTTCGATGGCCAGCATGCGGCTGACCGCTGCGGCCGCATCGACGCCGTTCAGATCTTCCAGATCGACCCGCGCCTGATCGGCGATCTCGACGGCGCGCAACTTCGCCTCACCCGCGCGGCGCTGCCGGTCGGCGACCTCGACCTGAACATCGGTCAGGGATGAACGAACATCATCCAGCCGCGAGGTGGCGCCGCGAATGTCGGCATGGACATCGACTGATCCGGGCAAAGCGAATGCATCGAGGGCGGTCGCCAAGTCGGTCATGTCGACGTTCCCATCGATGGCGAATTGCGGATCGACGGCGAACCGGCGCGCCTTCTCGTCACCGAACAGACGGCCTCCGTCGATGGCCACGCCGCCGAGTCCGGCAAACGCATCTCTCATCGCCTCGATGGCCACTTCGGCCGCCTCACGATCCCCCATGTCGGCCGCCACGGTCAGATCGGCACGCAGCCGCTCGAGCGTCGCGCCGAACCGTTCAAGATAGATGGCCTGCGTCTCGAAATGGGTTTCCGCACGGCCTGCAATCGTTGCGCGCACTTCGGTACGAGCGATCAGCGCCTCGATCGATACGAGCTGGCCGGCGGCACCGGACAGACCCTTGTAATCGCCAACGCGGCGTCCCGAAGCGACCTGGGCCTGCGCCGCGACACTGGCGGTCTTCTGCTGGTCCAGACGCCCGAGCATGGCCGCCGGCATGGCCGTATCGCCGATGCGGTCGAACATGGTCAGCGTCCCATCTGCAGCAGAATATCATACATGTCGCGCGCCGTGCTGACGACGCGGGCCGCAGCGGCATAGCTATTCTGAAAGGCGATCATTTTCGTCATTTCCTCGTCCAGACTGACGCCGCTGACATCACGCACCCGCGCCTCGGCCAGACTGGCACGCGCCGTCGCATCTTCCGCCCGGGCCTCTGCTGACGACGCCATCAGGCCAGCCCGGCCGACGAGGTCGGAAAGATTGGATTCGCTGGTACCGACCGCGCCCACATAGGATTCGGCGAGACCGGGTCTCGACGATATGAGACCGGGATCGGCAGCCAATGCAGGATCGAGCGCGATATCCGAAATATCCACTGGCAGGCCGAGCAGACCGCCGATCGCGACCCCGCTGTCGCCGCGTACCGTCGAATCGCTGACGATATCCAGACGTGTTCCGTCGGCGGTCACGAGGCCGCCATCATCGCCGATGGTCACGCCGCCAAACGCGTCCAGGCCGCCCGCGTTGAGCGCCGCTGCAAGGTCGGACAGCGTTTC
>JBCCAC010000426.1:0-1744 GCA_039815015.1 Pseudomonadota bacterium
GACGATCGCCGCGATGACGAGAACGCCCGTCACCAGCATCCAGGACACGCGCTGTCCCAGCCTGCCGATCACCGGGATCCGGACGGCATCGACCATCCAGGCCCAGACCCACTTGAAATTATAGGCGAGAAAGGCGAGCGCGAAGAGCGTCACCGTCGATTTTTCGATCCCGTCCTGCGCCAGCCGCGTGGTCAGCGTCGCGGCAATCATGGCAAAGGGCGCGCCCGACGAGATGCCGAGCGCGAGCGCGGCGAGCGGGGCGGGTTCGGCATAAGGGCGGACACCCGCCGGCAGCGCGGCGCGCAGGGACTGGATCGCGGTCATGATGGCGTCCGTAGCAGCTTCGTGCAGGCGGGGGCAGCCCGGTCTTGACGATTGCCAGCCTCTTCACCTCGGCAGCTTGAATTTAGGCGGCGGGCGCGGGATCATCGGACGCATCTGCCATAATCCGCCCCACGAGGTGACGACATGGACATGCCCGCCCCGCATCTGCGCCCGACCGAAGGCCAGCTCGATCTCGCCCGCGCCATTCAGGCCGGCGGCCGCCTGATCGAAGGCGAAATGACGACGATCGACGCCAGCGTCTATACGGACCCCGATCGCTTCGCGCGCGAAGAGGACCGGCTGTTCCACAAGATGCCGGTGCCGGTCGCCGTCAGTGCGCTGCTGCCGGATGCCAATACGGCGGTGACGCACGATGGCTTCGGCGTCCCGCTGATCCTGGTGCGCGACCGGCAGCGGCAACTGCGCGTATTCCTGAACGTCTGCCGCCATCGCGGCACTCGCCTCGTCGATAGCGAAGAGGTGGTCGCGGCCAACCGCATCGTCTGCCCCTATCATGCCTGGGCCTATGCCGCCGACGGGCGCCTGACCGGCCTGCCGCGCGCAGAGACCTTTCCGGGCCTCAAGAAGGATGAATTCGGGCTGATGCAAATGCCGTCGGCCGAGGCGGGCGGCCTGATCTGGGTCGGCCTGGACCGCGAACGAGCGTATGATTTCGAGCTGGCGACGGGCGCGCTGGCGGCGGACTTCGACGCGCTCGGGCTCGGCGGGATGCATCTTTATGCGCGCAACACGCACCGGGTGGCGGGCAATTGGAAGCTGATCATGGACGCGTTTCTGGAAAGCTATCACGTCCAGCGGCTGCACCGGAACACGATCGCCCCCTTCTTCGCCGATGGCGAAGGGTCGGGCGACATGATCGGCCCGCATCAGCGCTCTCTCGTCACCCGCCAGGGCGCGATGGAGAAGATCGACCTGAACGACTGGGCGGCGCTGCGGCGGATCGGTACCTATACCTATCAGCTGCTCCCGGCGACCGTGATCGTCTGCTCGCCCGACTATGTGAACGTCATGACCATCATGCCACAAAACGTACGCGAAACTCTGGTCGAGGACTTCATGCTGATCCCCGAAGCCCCGCAGTCGGAAAAGGCCGAAGCGCACTGGGCGAAGAGCTGGGCGCTGCTGGATGGCGAGGTGTTCGGAAAAGAGGATTTCGGCGCCGTGGCGCTGGGGCAGCGTGGATTGGAGTCAGGCGCGGTTAGCGAGGTTGTGCTAGGGACACTGGAACAGAGTGTAGCACGGTTTCACAAAGGTATCGCGACATATATCTAAAAGAAAGAGGCCGACATGTAATAACTGCCGGCCTCATGTGAATACTGCCGCATGAATGCGATCAATTTGCACAAGACAGCGTTCACATCGCCTAGTTTCGTATTCCTATTTTACTCTACACTGACCC
>JBCCAC010000158.1:0-6202 GCA_039815015.1 Pseudomonadota bacterium
CGGGCGACGGATATCAGCGGCATGCCATGTGCTTCGGTCTTGTCGACGAGAATTGTAGCTGCGCGAAGGACGCGCATGACTTCGGAACCGATCCGGGTCGCAGAGGATCCCATTATCACCGGGCTGTCACCAGTCGGTATGCCGGGCTGGCCGGCGCGGGCAAGCGGCATCCCGTTCTTGTTGCGATATTCCGTTTGATACCAGGAACGCATCGCTGCCGGTTCGGTCATCATCCTGTCGCGCAGGCTCGGCCGCATCTTCGCCAATTGGCGCGGACGCTTTCGCCGGATCTCCTGCAGCATCGACCGTCCGTCATCGACGAACGTGACGAGTATGTTGGCCCGACAGCCCGGCTTTGCGAGCGGCACGCCTATATCATCGGCCGCTTCCCGTACCCAGCCTTTGACCAGATCATTGTGTGCGTCAGTTAACCCGATAACCTTGGGGCAGACCGGATCTTCCCAGCGCGAGGCCTGCCGATGACCCCATGTCAGCCCGGTATCCATCACATACGCCTTCGCACGTAGCTCCAAGACTTTACGGTTACGTCCCGTAACGACAATCTCTTCATCAGTATCTGCGCTGGCATCAGAAGCCTGCGGTTGCGCGGAAGCATTCCCGCTGAAAACCAGAACGCTCGCGAAAGCAAAGCAAAGAATATATCGCATGTGAAAGGTGTTTCCGCCAGCCATCAGACATGACGAAACATCGATTCCACAGTGCTGTCAACATGCGTGGGCGAAAATACGCAAACGGCAGTATCCGCCTATTTACTACCGCCCTACGAACTCGCCTTTCCGCTTTTCCGAAAACGCGGCCATGCCTTCTTTCTGGTCCTGCGTGCCGAACAGGCCGTGGAAGACGCGGCGTTCGAAATTGACGCCTTGCGCCAGCGTCATTTCATAGGCCGCATTCACCGCTTCCTTGGCGGCGACGGCGGCGAGCGGCGGCATCGCGGCGATCTCGGCCGCCATCTTCATCGCCTCGTCGACCAGTTGATCCGCCGGCACGACTTTTGCGACCAGGCCTGAGGCCTCCGCTTCCCCGGCTTTCATATTGCGGCCGGTCAGGATCATTTCCATCGCCTTTGCCTTGCCGATGGCGCGCGTCAGTCGCTGGCTGCCGCCCATGCCGGGAATGACGCCCAGCTTGATCTCCGGCTGGCCGAAGACCGCGGTGTCCGCGGCGATCGTGATATCCGCCATCATCGCCACCTCGCAGCCGCCGCCGAGCGCATAGCCCGCGACGGCGGAAATCCAGGGTTTCCGTGTGCGCGTGATCTCCTCCCAGCCGGCGAAGTAATTCGTGCCGTACATGTCGCCGAACGACTGCGGCGCCATCTCCTTGATGTCGGCGCCGGCGGCGAACGCCTTTTCGCTGCCCGTCAGGACGAGACAGCGCTGGCTGTCGTCGGCGTCGAAGGCGCGATAGGCGGCGATCATGTCGTCGAGGACGGCATTTGCGAGGGCGTTCAGCGCTTTCGGCCGGTCGAAAACGACCAGCGTTACGGCATCGCGCCGTTCCACACGAATGGTGTCGTAGCTCATCATCGCCTCCTCAATCGTTGCGTTTCAGCCCGCGTCCTGCCGCCGATGGCTGCACGTCTCAAGCCGGGTTTTCGATGAGGCTTATTGACTCGCTGCTACAATCGTAGCATTGCTACATCTGTAGCAGGAGTCTGGAATGTCGAAATCTCCGACGCTGGCGGCATTGCCGCGACGCGAACGCGAGCTGTTCGAGCTGCTCGTGACGGCCGGTCGTGCGACCGCGGCCGAGCTGCACGATGCGATGCCCGATCCGCCCTCCTATTCCGCCGTCCGTGCGCTCCTGGCGCGGCTCGAGGGGCGGGGCTTGATCCGCCGCCAGCGCTCGCGGCCGTCCATTCAGTATGCGCCGGTCCCGCAGAAGGCGGCGCTGCGCGAGGGCGCGTTGAAATCGGTCGTTTCCACGTTTTTTCAGGGATCGCCCGTCGCGGCGGCGACAGCGCTTCTCGGGATGGGGCGCGATCTGTCGCCGGATGAAATCGAGACTCTGCAGGCGTTGATCGACCGGCAGCGGGAAAAGGACGCGGCATGATGCTAGAGGGACTCTCGGACGCGATGCTGGGCGAGGCGCTGGCCCTCGCGTGGAAATCGTTGCTCGTCGCGGGGCTGGGCGCGGGCGGCATGTACCTGTTGCGGCGCGCGGCGGCGCGGGAGCGGGCGGCGATCGCCGCCATGACCCTCGCGCTCCTGGTCGCGATGCCGCTCCTGTCGCTGGCGCTTCCCGCACTGACCGTCGAACGGCCGGTGCCCGTCAGCGCCGATACCGTTTTCGCGCCGGTGACGGTGTCGCCACTGCCCGCCGAGACATTGCCGCTGGATATGGCGCCGCCGGTTCACTTCCTCCCGGACGAGTCGCCGAGCGTGATACGTCCCCTGCCGCTGATCGGCTTCATCTACGTCGCCGGCGTGCTGCTGCTGGCCGGGCGGCTGGTCGCCGGCCTGCTTTCGCTGCATCATCACATGCGCGCGGCGACCAGCATCGGGTCGCGTCGCTGGCAGGCCGCCCTTCGCGAGGTGCGCGCGGACTATAATCTCAGGCGGCGCCCACGCCTGATGCGCGCGGCCGAGGCCTGTCCGCCGATCAGCTTCGGTCTCTGGCGGCCGGTCATCATGATCGACCGCGCCGTCGAGCGCCGACCGCAGGATGCCGCCGCCATCATCCGGCATGAAATGGCGCACATCGCGCATCATGACTTCGCGCTGCGGCTGCTCTCGAAAAGCGTGCGCGCGCTGTTCTGGTTCAACCCGTTCATATGGATCATCGATCGCCGGCTGGAGGCGTGTCAGGAGGAAGCGGCCGACGATGTCGCGGTCCGGCGCGTCGCGCGCACCGACTATTCGCAGGCGCTGCTCAATGCCGCCAACGACCGGGTCTGCCCCTATGCGGCGAACGGCATCGCCGCCTCGACGCTGGAACGTCGGTTGAAGGATCTGCTGTCCGGACAGCCTCTGCATCCGCGCCGGGCCGCCATGGCGACGGGCGCGCTACTGTCGGTTGCGATCACGGCCCCGGTGGCGGCCCTCCAGTTCCAGGATCCGGTCAGCGATGTGCAGAGCACGGTGTCCTCGCCGAGCTCTGAGCCACAGCCGGCGACGACACCGGCGCCGCCCGCCATCCGCAGCGTGCCTGTACCTGTACCTGTGCCTGCTGCGCCGCCACCGCCTGCGTTCGATGCCCGCACTGCCGAAGCGGATGTTATGAAGGAAGGGGAATTGGCGCAGGCCGAGGTCCCGCCGGTTCCTGCGATTCCCGCCCCGCCTGTCATTGATGATCTACCGGCCCTCGCGCCATCCGATCCTCCGCAGGCCGCCCTGATTGTACGACAGGCGCGTGAACGCGAACTCCGGCTCGAGCACGCGGCGCAGATGCGCGAAGAGCGGGCGCGTGAACATGCGGCCCGGATGGAGGCTCATAGGGTCAGGATGGAGGCCCACAGAGCCGAGATGCAGGCGCATAAAGCGAAGATGGCCGCACGTCGGGAGGCGCGCCAGGCTCGTATCGAAATGGCCGTCGAGGCCCAGGTCGAAACCGCGATGGCCGCCACCCGTAATGCCCTCTCGAACAGCGCCGACGGGCTCATTCGCGGCGCGGAAAGCATGGCGCAGGGTGCGGACCGTATGGAAGCCGAAGGCCGCCGCCTCTGCGAGGACGAGCAGCACCGACAGCGCATCATCGATAAAAAGGCGCGCCAAGGCCGAACCATTACGCATGAAGAGCTTCGTCAGGCGGGCGAAGGCATGATTGCCGGCGCCGAGGGCATGCGCGACGGCGCCATGGGTATGCGCGAAGCGGCCGAAGACATGCTGAGCGAGCGCCTTTGACCCGTTAATTCGCATCCCACGCGGCGCGGGCGTCTTTGCGGGATGTCATCAAAGCGGTCCGGCCGTTTCTAACGAAAGCCTCGTGGAAACAGGAATTTATTATCTGTCGAGTCGGTCATTTCGCCCGCGTCAATTTTGCGCTGGCAAGACCTGCGCGTCTTTTGTTTAATCCAGAGCAAGAGGGTCGGTGCGCACATGCGCACATGTTGATTGAGTATGTCGGGGGCGTTTTATGTATCGGACACGAGAGCGCGGGCCGGCGGTCCGTGAAGACCTGTCGAATACTGCCTATCCGTTCTCCCTGACTTTCGCCGATCCCCGCCTGCCGGACACGCCGCTCGTCCATGTGAGCGATACGTTCGAGCGCGTCACGGGGTATGACGCGGCCTCGGCATTGGGATCGAACTGCCGCTTTCTGCAAGGCGAAGCCACCAATCCCGAAACGGTGGAGCGCCTGAACACGGCCGTCCGTCAGGAACGCGACGTTCAGGCCGATATCTACAATTACCGTGCGGACGGCAGCGGGTTCTGGAACCGGCTCGTCCTCGGGCCGCTGCGCGACGATCAGGGCAAGATCCGCTATCATCTCGGTATCCAGTTCGACCTGGGACTGGACGACCCGAAATTTCCGCCCCCGCTCGCGGACGCGGAACTCGGCGTGCTGCAGCGGCGCGTGAAGGGGCATCTGTCCCGCGTCCTCGGCCTGATCGGCAGAGAGGCGGAACGGGAACGGCGGGACGGCTCGCTCGATCGTCTGGCGCATCGCGCCGTGCCGCTACAGCTGCTTTATCGCCATCTCGGTCTGACGGCGGACGGACGGCAGGCGCGCGATACCGTGCCGCTGCGCGCCTATCTGGACGATGTCGCCAGCGTGGCCCGGCGCGCGGCGGACGCCGATCATATCGACCTGATCGTCGAGGCCGGCGATCTGGATCTGCCGACGCGGACCGTCAGCCATATGGGGCTCATCCTCCTTGAAATGACCGGGAAGCTGTTCGAAAGTGCCTTTGTGGATCGCCGTCACGGCCTGGTGCGGATCGTGGTCCGCGACGATGACGAGGGGCGTCTGACCGTCGACGTGACGCATGACGGCGATATCGAGCCGTTGCGGGCCCGCGCCGACGATCTCAACGAACACATCATGCGCGCGCTCATCACGGATATCGGCGCGCATCTCGATCCCGATCCGGCCGTCTGGACGCGCAGCTTCAGTTTCGACCATCCGATTTCGGCGCGCGTACAGCTGTTCTGACCACACCACCGCCGATGACCGTTGCCGGTTATTGCCGCAGCAGGTCGCGGCCGACGATCATGCGCATGACCTGATTGGTGCCTTCCAGAATCGAGTGAACGCGCAAATCGCGCCAGAAGCGCTCGATCGGATAATCCTGTAAATAGCCATAGCCGCCGAACAGCTGCAGCGCGTCATTGACGACTTTCGATCCGGTGTCGGTCGACAGGCGCTTCGCCATCGCCGCGAACCGCGTCTTGTCGGGCGCATTGTCGGTCACTTTCGCGGCGGCGAGATAGAGGAGCGCGCGCGCCGCGGCCAGCTCGGTCGCCATGTCGGCCAGCATGAACTGCGTGTTCTGAAAGTCCGCGACCGCCTGGCCGAACTGATGCCGTTCCTTCGTATAGGTAATCGCCTCGTCGATGCAGCGCTGCGCCCCGCCCAGCGAGCAGGCGCCGATATTGAGCCGGCCGCCGTCGAGCCCCATCATGGCGATCCGGAACCCTTCGCCTTCGCCGCCGACGAGGTTCTCCGCCGGTACGCGCACATCCTCCAGAATGACTTGCCGCGTCGGCTGCGAATGCCAGCCGAGCTTCTTCTCGTTCGCGCCGAAGCTGACGCCGGGCATCTCCTTCTCGATGACCATGCAGCTGATGCCTTTCGGCCCGTCCGCGCCGGTACGGACCATGGCGACGTAGATCTCGTTCTCGCCGGCGCCGGAAATGAACTGCTTGGTGCCGTTCAGCACGTAATCATCGCCATCCCTGACCGCCGTCGTCTTCAGCGCCGCGGCATCGGAGCCCGATCCCGGCTCGGTCAGGCAATAGCTCGCGATGTGGTCGCAGGTGACGAGGTCGGGCAGATATTTCGCCTTCACCGCATCGCCGCCGAACCGGTCGATCATCCACGACGCCATATTGTGGATGGAGATGAACGCGCTGGTCGAGGGACAGCCATAGGCCATCGCCTCCATGATCAGCGCCGCCTCCAGCCGGCCCAGCCCGATGCCGCCGGAATCCTCCGAAACATAAATGGAGCCGAACCCCAGCTCGGCCGCCTCCTTCACCACATCGCGCGGAAAATGATGCGTCTCGTCCCATTCCCC
>JBCCAC010000169.1:0-5936 GCA_039815015.1 Pseudomonadota bacterium
CGTCCTGAGCCTGTCGAAGGACTATCCGGACCAGGCCACCAAAAGCGTTTTTAGCTAAATTACTCGGCGCCGCCCCGCGCACCTTCGGTCTTTGCCATCGCGAAATCACCGGCTTCCAGGAACGGCATCGGATTGACCGCGCGGCCATCGAGACGGACTTCGTAGTGGAGGTGCGAGCCCGTCGAGCGCCCGGTCGATCCCATGCCGCCGACCTTCTCGCCGCGCGCGACACGGTCGCCGACCCGGACGTTGAGGCGCGACATGTGCGCGTAGCGTGTCGTCAGGCCATTGCCATGGTCGATCTCGACCAGCTTGCCATAACCGCCATGGCGGCCGGCCTTTACGACCTTGCCCTCACCGGCGGCATAGATCGGCTCGCCCACGGGGCCGGACATGTCGACGCCCTGATGCATCGCCGTGGTGCCCTTGAACGGGTCGAAACGAATGCCGTAGCCCGAGGTGTAAGTGTAGGATTTGACCGGCTTGAAGCTGGGAACGGCGGACAGTCCCTTTTCCAGAAGGTCGAGCTTCTTCCAGTTGACGAACAGTTCGGCGAACCGTGGGTCGGCGTCGGCGAGCGGTCCGCCTTCCGCCGTCGCATCGACGTCGGGTCCGCCCATGGCGAGCGTCGTCTGACGCACGAAGCGTTCCGGCTTCAGGCCCATCGTCTTCAGTGTCGCCGCGTGATCGCGATAGCGCGCCGCCGCGGCGCTGGCGGCGCCATCCACGAAGGCGAGCTGTTCTTTTTCCAGCGCCGAAAACGGCGCCATCAGCGAAGGCGATACCGCAGCCGTTTCGCCGGTCAGCGGCATTAGGCTCGCCAGATCATCGAGCCCAGCCTCGCCCTCGAACAATTCGGTCAGAAACGCCTGCCGGCGATCGAAGCGCGCGGCCTGCATGGCAACATCGTTCTCGATCGCAGCCAGCTTGGCGCGCATCGCGTCGACCTTGTGCTGGCTGGCGGCGAGTTCGCGTTCCATGGCCGGATCGACGGAGGCGGTCGCCGCAACGCCGGTGGCGACGGCGCCATAGCCGACCAGCGAGGTCACGAGCGCGGCTGCCAGAACCTGGGCACGGGCGGTCAGCTTCACGACCTTCATGCCGTGATCGCCGTCATAATACATGAACTCACGCGTCCGCACGTGCTTGCCGTACGCCTGCCGCAACTTCGTCAACATATATAAAGACCCCCGCCCGGCGCGCTCACTCCCGCGCCGTCCCATGCTCGTCTGTTCAAGTCAGGGCGACGCGTCGCCATCCCTCATGAACGAGGAAGGTGCATATCCCGTTAAGTATGTTCAAGCGCCCGATAGTAATCCGGCGTCAGACCGGCCTTGCGGCGCGCTGAGTCGTTGAACGGTGGCTTCACCCGGCCGGAAAACCGTTCCGAGACAAGAGTGCGAAAGGTTTCGGCAGGAGGCAGGCTGGCCGATTCGCACCCGTATCGAAACCAGCGATTGCCGATTTCGACATGGCCGATCTCGTCATGATAGATGGTATCGACGATCGCCGCGCTGCCGTCATCGCCGGCCGCGCGCAGCCGCGAAACGGTCGCAGGCGACACGTCGAGCCCCCGCGCCTCCAGCACCTGCGGCACGATGGCCATGCGCGCGAGGAGATCGTCCGCGGTGTCGATCGCCGCCTGCCACAGACCATCATGCGCCGGAAGATCGCCATAGGCGGCGCCCAGCACGCGCAGCCGATCCGCCAGCAGACCGAAATGGCGCGCCTCGTCATCGGCGACCGAGACCCAGTCGTCGGCGAAGGCGCGCGGCATATCGGCCCCGAACCGCGCCGCCGCGTCCCAGGCGAGGTCGATAGCATTGAGTTCGATATGCGCCAGCGCATGAAGGAGCGCGATACGGCTGCGCGCAGAACCCGCCCGCCCCCGCCGCGGCATGGCCGAGGGCTTGGCCAGCACCGGACGGTCGGGCCGTGCCGGGCGGACGGGCAGGTCGCCGGAAAACGCGAAGGCAATCTCGCCGGCCCGCCAGCGCGTCGCCCAGTCGCGGCTCCGCCGGGCTTTCAGATCGGCCTCCGCAGTGCCGAGAACCGCGCGCGCGGCGTCGCTGAGCGTCGGTGCCGCGGCGCCGGCCTTCAGCCCGTCTTCAGCCAAGCGCCTTTGCCGCCGCCAGCACCTCCTCGACATGGCCCTTGACCCGGACCTTGCGCCAGATGCGCGCGAGCTTGCCGTCGGCGTCCACCAGGAAGGTCGACCGGTCGATGCCCATATAGGTCTTGCCGTACATCGACTTCTCGACCCAGGATCCGTAGCGCTCGATCACCTCACCATCGGGATCGCTGCCCAGGTCTATGCCCAGATCGTGCTTGGCGCGGAATTTGGCGTGCTTCTCGACGCTGTCCTTCGACGCACCGAGAACCGCGACGCCCGCTTTCGCGAAATCGTCCGCATGTGCCGTGAAGCCGATCGCCTGCTTGGTGCAGCCGGGCGTGTCGTCCTTCGGATAGAAATAGAGGACGAAGGGCTTGCCCTGGTAATCCGCCAGACGGAACGTCTTGCCGCCCTCGCCCGCCAATTCGAAATCCGGTGCCGGATCGCCTTCGTTCGGTGCCTGGGTCATGTCGGTCCTTTCATCGAAAATGATCGCGCCAGCTCGCTACGACATCATGACGGGCGGCGGCAATCGCCCCTTTGAGCGCAGCCCAGTCCGCCAGGCCGCACCGCGCGGCGACGAGCGCCCGCGTCGCCGCGCCGGCCGGCCCCTTGATGGCGTCGCCGACGAGACGCGACAGGACGAGATAGTCCTGCATCAGCCGATAGGCCGCCGCCAGCGACGCAGGCAATTGACCGTCGGCAATCAGCGCGTCGAGCGCTTCGGCGATACCGGGCTCGAGCGCCGTTCCGGTCAGGAGCTGGCGGTAGTGGACCAGAAATTCCAGATCGACGAGGCCGCCCTTGGCATGTTTGACGTCGAGCGCGCCGCCGCCCGGGTGCGCGGCGCGCATGTCGGTGCGCATTTCGAGGATCTCCGCTCGCAGGCGATCCGGGTCGCGCGGCTTCATGATGCCGCCGCGAATGGCTGCCGACAGCGCCTCCTGATGCGCCGCGCCCACCACGATCCGGGCGCGGGTCAGCGCCATATGTTCCCAGGTCCATGCCGCGCCCGTTTGGTAGGCGGCGAACGTATCGACGCTGACCGCCAGCAGGCCCTGCGCGCCGGACGGCCTTAGCCGCGTGTCGATCTCGTAAAGCGGCCCGGCGGCCGTCGGCACGGTCAGCGCCGAAACGAGTCGCTGGAAAAAGCGGTTGAACCAGGTCGTCGCCCCGAGCGACCGCTCGCCATCGCTTTTTGCGCGATGATCGCCGGAAAACAGAAAAACGAGGTCGAGGTCGGACCGTTCGGTCAGGGCGCGGCCGCCATGCCGTCCGAAGGCGAGAACGATCGGGTCGGCATCGGCGATCCGGCCATGATCCCTGGCAAAGTCGGCGAATACGGGCGGCACCAGCGCGGCGATCGCCGCATCGGCTATATCGGCATAGCTTTCACTGGCGGCGCCCGGCGTCGCCGCCCCTTCCAGAAGCGCGACGCCCACGAGAAAGCGCTGTTCCGCCGTCCAGCGGCGCACGGCGTCCAGACAGCGTTCCAGATCGGGCGCGACCGACGCCGCCCGCGCCGCGCCGGCGAGCAGCTCGTCGCGAGGCAGAAGGCCGTCGAGCGCACCGCCGATCATGGCGTCGAACAATTCGGGGTGCCGCGCCAGCTTGCCGGCGAGAAGCGGGGCATGCCCCATGACGCGGCCCAGCAGCGCGGCCAGCGACGGATTGGCGGCGATGAGCGCGAACAGCCGCAAGGCGCTCGGCACGCGGGACAGGAATTCGTCGAAACGGCGCAGCGCATTCGCCGCCGTCGGTAGCGCGGCGAATGCCGATACGAGGAGCGGTAGCGCACTTTCGAACTCGCGCTGCGCCGCATCGGCGCGCAGGGCGCGATAGGTGCGCCCACGCCAGGATTTGATAAGCCGGGCAGCCTCGTCGCGCGGCGTGATACCGGCGTCCGCCAGATAGGTCTTCAGACCTTTGCCACGAGGCACGGCCGGCCGCGTGGCGCCCTGCGTCAGCCCGTCATAGGCCGCCTCGACCCTGGCGACGGGGCCGGCCAGGCGCCGCTCGACCGCGCGATAGTCCGCCGCGCCCATCAGCACGGCGAAGGCCTTGCGGTCATCCGCACGCTTCGGGATCATGTGGGTTTGCGCGTCCTCGCGCATCTGCAGGCGATGTTCGGCCGTCCGCAAGAGCTCGTAGGTCGCCGACAGATCGGTCGCGACGCCCGCATCGATATGCCCCGCCGCCGCCAGTGCCGCCAGCGCGCCGCGCGTGTCGGGCACCCTGAGCGATGCGTCGCGACCGCCATGGATCAGCTGCTGGCCCTGCGCGAAGAATTCGATCTCGCGGATGCCGCCGCGACCGCGCTTCAGATCATAGCCCGGCCCCAGCGTCTGGCCGTCCTCATACTGGTCGCGAATGTCGAGCGACATGTCCTCGATATCGCGGATGGCGGTATAGTCGACCGAACGGCGCCAGACGAACGGTGCGATCTCCGCCAGAAAGTCGGCGCCCATCTGCAGATCGCCGGCGACCGGGCGCGCCCGGATATAGGCGGCGCGTTCCCAGGTCAGCGCCTCGGCATGATAATAGAGTTCCGCGCGCGGACGCGGAATGGCGACGGCCGCCGTCTCCGCATCCGGCTTCAGACGCAGATCGACGCGGAGGACATACCCGTCTTTCGTAGACCGTTGCAGCAGTTCCGCCGTCCTGCGGACGATGCGCCGGGCGGCGTCCTCGGGATCCTCACCCTCGCGGCAGATGATCCGGTCGCCGTCGTAAATGAAGACGAGATCGACATCGCTGGAATAGTTGAGTTCGCGACTGCCGAGCTTGCCGAGCGCGATGGCGGTAATGCCGTCCGGCGGCGCGTCCGGAACGCGCTCCGCGATGGCGGCACGGACCGCCGTATCGATGGCGCGATCGGCGAAGGCGGACAGGGTGGCGACCACGCGATCGAGCGGCAGATCACCGGCCAGATCGCCGAGCGCGGTCCCCAGCGCGACGCGCGCCCGCGCATCGCGCAGGCTCGCCTGCACGTCATCACCCCGGTCGTGACGATCGATGGCGGCCGACAGGAACGTCTCGACCCCCAGGCTCGCAATGTCGTCCAGCCAGTCGGGATGCCGGCGCATCAGGCCGCGCAGGAACGGAGCCTGATCCCAGGCCCGTTCGGCGGCCGCCAATAGCGTTGCAGAAAGGCCACGCGCGACAAGATCGCGTCGTTCAATCACGACGAAGTGCGGAACGCCGGGGCGGGGTAGCCGTTTTCATCTCCATGACGCTAACGAGGCCCAATGATGATCGCCAGCCGCGCCGGGAGGGGAATGCCGCTCCCGCGGACGCGCCGCGGGCGCAGAGCCCGGACGATCATGTATTCGGTGCATCGCTCCGCCGCCTTTACGACGACATGCTGAGCGAACCGCTGCCGCGCGAGATGCAGGACATTCTCGACAAGCTGGAATAGAGCCGCAACCGCCCGCCCTGATGAGAGTGGCGAGAGTGGGCTGACGCCGGCCTGGCGGCTCTATTGGCCGGAAAGATCGTCCACCTGTCCCATGATACTGGACAGTGCGCCCTTGGGGTCCGCCGCATCGGTACTGTCCGTACGCGACGGCTTATTTCCCTGCGCCAATAGCGTCTCGAGCGCGGCGCGGCCGCGGGCGACGCGGCTCTTGATGGTGCCGACGGCGCAACCACAGATATTCGCCGCCTCTTCATAGGCGAACCCGCCGGCGCCGACGAGAATGAGCGCTTCGCGCTGCGCCTGCGGCAATTCGAGCAGCCCGCGCTGAAGGTCGGCCAGTTCGATCTGCTGATCCTGACCGGCCGGGGCGGCGAGAATCTTGGCGGCGGTGAAATCGTCCCATTC
>JBCCAC010000171.1:0-5902 GCA_039815015.1 Pseudomonadota bacterium
GATGGCAACGATCTCCACATCTGCGTCGGCGCCAACGCGATATATGATCATATGCGAACCGATCGAATAGTTTCGAACCCGTGGACGGACGGAACGCTTCTCCGGCCATTCAAGCCCGGCCTTTTTCGCTGCGACCTGTTCGAAAACGTCTTCAACCGAGTCATCGGTCCATCCGCTATTCAGACCTTCATCGACGATCTTCTTCTACGCGGCCGTCCTGATCGACCGAGCGCGGTCCTGGCGGATCAGATCGCGTACGCAGTCGCTCATATTGCTGTAGTCGCCATTGGCGCGGCGCGTTTCCGCCCACGCTTTCATCTCGTCTGGCAGAGATACGTTCATCGTGGCCACATGACGTCTCCGTCCTGTCGAACATGGCAAGGATTGCCATTATCGACAGGGGAGACCGAGCCGGATCGGTCCCTTCGCGCCGACGGGATCGACGGGGTCGCCGCGCTGTGTCGCCACAAGGCGCCGCTCGGCAATGAGGAGCGCCGCGACCCGCCGCACATCGTCCATGTGATCGCGCCAGTCCTCCGGCCACAAACGCCGGGCGGCTTCGGAGGGGCAGTAGGTCTTTTCCGTGCCGCGCTCGGCGGCGAGCGTCAGCAACAGGTCGCGAACGCGGCCGTCATTTGTAGAGAGCGTCGAGCCGGTCGCCATAACGTTTCCTGATGACGTGGCGGCGGATCTTCATCGACGGCGTCATCTCCTGATTTTCGACCGTGAACTGGGCGTCGGCCAGGATCGTCCGCCGTACCTTCTCGACGACACTCAGCGTCTTGTTGACCCGGTCGACCGCGCCGCAGACGGCGCGGACGAATTCCGGCAGCGCATGCAGCTGCGCCATGTCGGCCGGATGGCCGTTCTCGCGCGCCCATTCCATCGCCCATTCCGGATCCGGGACGACGAGGCCGACGAGGTAGGGACGCTTGTCGCCCGCGACCATCGCCTGCAGGATTTCCGGCTGCAGCGTCAGCATCCCTTCGACCCGTTGCGGCGCGACATTGTCGCCCTTGTCGTTGACGATCAGGTCCTTCTTGCGGTCCGTGATGACGATGTGGCCGTCCTCGTCGATATGGCCGATATCGCCGGTCAGCAGCCAGCCGTCCTTCAGCACGCGCTCGGATTCCGCCTTGTTGTTCCAGTAGCCGTGCATGACGAGCTCGCCGGCGACGAGGATCTCGCCATCGTCGGCGATCTTCACGTCGACGCCCTTCAGCGGCGGGCCGACCGTATCCATCTTGATCTTCGCGCGCGGCCGGTTGCAGCTGACGATCGGCGCCGCTTCGGTCTGGCCATAGCCCTGCAGGATGGTGATGCCGAGCGCATGAAAGAACATGCCGACCTCGGGATTGAGCGGCGCACCGCCGGCGACCATCGCCTTCAGGCGCCCGCCCATCCGGGCCCGTACCTTCTTGCGAATGGTGGCATCCAGGACGAGGTCGAGCGGCTTGTCGAGCACCGGCACCTTGCCCGCATGATAGCGCCGGCGTCCCAGGTTCAGCGCGCGCGCCAGCATCCACGGCGCGGCGCCGCCCTGACGCTCGATGCCCTTGGCGATCCGCGTCCGCAGGACTTCGAACAGACGCGGAACGACGACCATCACGGTCGGCCGCGTCTCCTCGATATTGGACGCCAGCTTGTCGAGGCCCTGCGAATACCAGATTTCCGCCCCGGTCATGATCGGCAGGAACTGGCCCGCCGTATGCTCATAGGCATGGCTCAGCGGCAGAAAGGACAGGAACGCCTCATCGTCGCCCAGCTCGAAATCATTGACGAGGATCTCATAGGCGCCGGCGGTCGAACAGAGAATCGCGCCATGATGCTGCTGGACGCCGCGCGGCGCACCGCCCGTGCCGCTGGTGTAGATGAGGCAGGCGAGATCGCCGCGGCCGACATTGGCGATGCGGCTGCGAAGCGCCCCGAGGTCGCCCGGCTGCGCGGCGAACAGGTCGTCCCATCCCCGCACTTCGGCACCCGACGTCTGGCCGATCTTCAGGGGCTCCATGCCGATGACGAGTTCGCAGGCGTCCGACTGATAGACGGCGGGCAGGAGCACCTTGGCCAGCTTCGGATTGGACACGATCGCGGCGCGCGCGCGCGAATCTTCCAATATGTGCAGATGGTCGCGTTCGGTGTTGGTCGTGTATGTCGGCACCGTCACCGCGCCCGCCGCCATGATGCCGAGATCGGCCAGGCACCATTCGGGTCGGTTTTCGGACACCAGAACGACGCGGTCGCCGGGTTCGACGCCGGCGGCGGTCAGACCCTCGGCGATGCGGGCGACCTCCTGCGCCGCCTCCGTCCAGCTGGTCGACTGCCAGACATCGCCGATCTTGGCGTGCAGGAACGGCGCATCGCCCTTGCGGTCCGCCTGGTCCAGGAACATCGCGACGAGATTCGGGTGATTGTCGACATCGGTCATTCCGGAGCCCCTTCCGTCATGCTTGCCGGAATCATTCGGGCCAAGGTCAGCGGGCCGCCGGGATACCGGCAACGTCACCCTCGCCGCGCGGGTCCGCGCCGCCGATCCAGTCGCGGCCGGCGCGCTGGACGCCATTGGCCTTCAGCGGCAGGCGGGAGACGCGCACCTCGTGCCCCCTGGCAGCAAGATCGGCCTCGAACGGGGCGATCGCCGTCCCGTCTTCCAGCACGACGGGACCGAGCGCCGCATAGAGCTGCGGCAGTGCGATCGCCGCTTCGATATCGAGGCCCCAGTCGATGACGCCGATGATCGCCTTTGCGGTCTGCGCGATGATGGTCGGCCCGCCGGCCGCGCCGATGGCGAAGGCGACCTCGCCCGACGGACGATAGACGATCGTCGGCGACATGGAGCTGCGCGGGCGTTTGCCCGGCGCGATCGCATTGGCGGCGGGCAAACCGTCCTTTTCCGGCCGGAAGCTGAAATCGGTCAGCTCGTTGTTGAGGAAATAGCCGTTCGCGGTCAGGCCCGACCCGAACACGCTTTCGATGGTCGAGGTCAGGGACGCGACATCACCGAGCGCGTCCGCGGTGGCGAAGTGGGACGTGCCGCCATCGTCCGGGCTGACGACGCGCGCAAGTGCGGGCGCTCCGGGCGGCAGGCCCGCTTCCACCGTCTCCGCCGCGGTATCGAGAGCGATCAGCGCGCTGCGCGCATCCGTATAGCGTTTCTCGATCAGCCCTTCGGCCGGCACCTTCACGAAATCCGGGTCGCCCAGATAGGCTTCGCGGTCGGCGAAGGCGAGCCGCATGGATTCGGCGATCAGATGCCACGCCTCCGGACTGTCGGCGCCCATTGATGCCAGGTCGAAGCGCTCCAGCTGCTGCAGCAGCGCGATGACCGTCGTGCCGCCGGACGAAGGCGGCGGCATGCCGCACACCTTGTAGCCGCGATAATAGCCGCATAGCGGATCACGCCAGCGCGCGGCATAATTGGACAGGTCGGCGGTCGAGAGGCGCTGCGGATTGACGCTCGCCATGGCCACGGCATCGACGATGCGGCTGGCCGAGCGGCCGCGATAGAAGGCGGCGGCACCGTCCGTCGCCAGATATTCCAGGAACCGCGCCAGCGCCGGGTTGGTCAGTTTCGTCCCCACCGGTTTCGGCCGGTCGTCCGCGCCGAAATAGGTCGCGCGTGCCCAGCTGGTCATCGCCGCCCGTTCCTTGCGCCGCTCGAGCAGCTCGTAGAGACGCGGGCTCATCTGCCAGCCATCGGCGGCAAGCCGGATGGCGGGCTGGAACAGGCGGCTCCAGGGCAGCTTGCCGAAGCGCTTGTGCGCTTCCTCCATCAGGCGGACATTGCCCGGCACGCCGACGGCCATGCCGCCCGCCTGCATCTCACGATAGTTTTTCGGCTGCCCGTCGGGATCGAGGAACATGTCGGGATGCGCCGCCTTTGGCGCCGTCTCGCGGCCGTCGAGCGCATAGGTACGCCCGGTCTGCCCGTCATGATAGATCAGAAAACCGCCACCGCCGATGCCGGAGGATTGCGGCTCGACGACGGTCAGCGCGATCAGCGTCGCGACGGCGGCATCGGCGGCACTGCCACCGGCGCGCAGCATCTCCGCACCGGCCGCGGCGGCGTCGGGATGCGCGGCGCTGACGAGCGCATCATAGCGTTCGGCATCCGCCGAAACCGTCGCGGGCGCGCCGGGCGGCGGCGCCGGTACGCTCGACGCGACCTGACCGGTAAGATCGCCATCCAGCGTCTGCGGCGCGGCACATGCGGCAACGCTCAGAGACAGAAACGAGGAGAGTAGAAACGCGAGCGGTCGAATGGTCATGACGGCGTCATAAGCCGGTCCGGCGACGCATCACAATGGCCATCGTCGCCAGGCCAACCGTTCGCCAGGCCAACCGTTCGCCAGCCCCGCCGTTCGTCAGCCCCGCCGTTCGTCAGGAGCCGGCCTCGGCCGGAACGGGATGGGACGCGTCCGCATCGACCCCCACGGCATCGGCGACACGCGCAAAGCCATCCGCCTTCAGTCGCGCGGCGAGCCCCGCAAGAAGCTCACGCGGCAGGCCGGGCCCCGCATACACCATGGCGGTGTAGAGCTGCACGAGGCTCGCCCCCGCCCGGATCCGCGCATAGGCGTCATCGGCAGAAGAAATCCCGCCGACGGCGATCAGCGGCAGCCGGGTCCCGAGCGCGCGGCGAAACGCGCGCAACCGGGCGGCGGCAAGCGGTGCGAGCGGTGCGCCGCTCAGCCCGCCCGTTTCGGCCGCCTGCTTCTCGACGAGGGCGACCGGGCGGCTGATGGTCGTGTTCGACACGATCAGCCCGTCGATGTCCGCCGCCAGGGCGACGGCGGCGATATCGTCGATGTCTTCGTCCGTCAGATCGGGGGCCACCTTCAGGAACAGCGGCACGCGGCGCCCGGCGCGGGCCGCGGCAACGCGGGCCAGAAGTTCGGCAAGGGCATCCTTCGACTGCAGCGCGCGCAGGCCCGGCGTGTTCGGGCTCGATATGTTGATCGTCAGATAGTCGGCGACCGGCGCCGCCTTTTCCGTGCAGATTTCATAATCGCGCAGCCGGTCGGCGCTGTCCTTGTTGGCGCCGATATTGATGCCGATGATACCGCGGCCGCCGCGCCAGTGCCGCTGGCGCAGCCGCTTCAGCGCCTTGTCGATACCGCCATTGTTGAAACCCAGGCGATTGATGACGGCCCGGTCGGAGACCAGCCGGAACACGCGCGGCCGGGCGTTTCCCGTCTGCGGTAGCGGCGTCAGCGTCCCGACTTCGACGAAGCCGAAGCCCAATCCCAGAAGGGAACCCGGCACCTCCGCATCCTTGTCGAACCCGGCCGCCATGCCGAGCGGGTTGGGAAAATCAATCCCCGCCACGGTCGTCGCCAGAACGGGATCTCGGAACCGCCGCGCCGGGATCAGTCCGCTTTTCAGGGCAGCGATCGTCGCGCGATGGGCACGCTCGGCGTCCAGCGTGAAGAGCAACGGCCGGGCGAGGCGAAAGGGTGACATCATGGCGGCGCTCTAGGGCACGCACTCACAGATGGGAATGCTCGGGATCGCGTTCAGGGCCGGTTTGGCAGCGGCGATGTGTCTTTCGCCCGCTGGACGGCGTCGCGTCGTTAGTCACGAGCGTTTCCATCTGTGAGGGCGTGCCCTAGCCAAGACCGGGGCGCTCGCCTAGGTCGGCGCGCAACGATCATCGTCATCACGCTCCCCCTCTCTTGTATCTGCGTTCCCGAGGAGACGTTTCCGTTATGTCGCGACCCATCGGCCTGCTGCTGCCCATCGCCCTTCTGACCGCCTGCGCCGCCGAACCGACCCCGGTGTCACGCAGCGAGCCGATCATGGCGCCGGCCATGACGGAGACGGACGAGGCCGCCACCGCCACCGCTGACGCCGCGCTGGCGGCATTCTTCGAAGGCTATAACGATGCGACCCTGGCGCGCGC
>JBCCAC010000206.1:0-4920 GCA_039815015.1 Pseudomonadota bacterium
ACGCCCGCCGAAATCATGCCGGATCAGGACGATCCGACGAAACCGCCGCCGTCCACGAACGCGTAACGGGCACTACCGCCTACCGGCAGGTGCCGAACCCGGTCGCCTGCAGGTGGAAATGATCGTGGTGCGCGGCGTTGTAATCGGGGCCGAGCAGGGTGCCGAAAACATCGCAGCCGCCGGTCCGGATCTCTTCCAGAAATGCGCCCGCATCACCGCCGTCACCCCAGTCCCTTGCGAGATCGATGGTGCGGCCGTTCGTCAGTTGCATACCGGCAATGTCGATCGCGCGTGCCGTCGCATGGGTGGACCAGCGCGACGAACCGGCGATGCGGCGGCAGCTATAGGTGCCGAAGTGACGGATTGCGGCGACGTCGCTGCCGAGCGTGCGGGCGGCGGCGGGCTGCACCACCTGGCGTTCCCAGATGGCGAGGGCGGCGGCGAGCGGGCAGGCGAGGCGGACTGTCCCCGGATCGTATGAGGCGGTCATGCGCTGGAGCGCGACGCTGTCCACCTGACCGCAATTCGGGTCCGGCGGAACGTCGGGACGCGGCGCCACATCGAGGTCGGTGGCAGCGAACAGCGCGAGGCAGGCGGGCTTGTCGCCGGCGAGCGCGGCGATCTTTATCTGTGTCGCGGCGCCGACCGGATGGTCGATGCTGAGCGGTATCCAGGGGAGGTGCTGCGGATACTCCGCCTCCGCATATTCGAGCGCGCGATAGCCGGCATAGGCTAAAGCCGCGATGACGATAAGCGTGACGAGCGGGCGCATCCGGCCAAGCATTTAGGGGGAAAGGCGTTGCGAGTCTCGCGCGCTGGCCCCTAGAGCGGAGGCCATGAGCTGGCAGAACGAAATCGACGAGCTGGCGCGGCGCAAGGCGCTGGCGCACGATATGGGCGGACCG
This sequence comes from Pseudomonadota bacterium, assembly GCA_039815015.1. Taxonomy (GTDB): domain Bacteria; phylum Pseudomonadota; class Alphaproteobacteria; order Sphingomonadales; family Sphingomonadaceae; genus Pacificimonas. The sequence goes on from JBCCAC010000206.1 coordinate 906, forward strand.
GAGAAGCTGGACCGCCAGGCGAAAGCGGGGCGGCTGGACGCGCGGGCGCGCATCGCCGCGATCTGCGACGAGGGATCCTGGCGCGAGCTGGGCGAGATCGCCGGGGTCGGCGCCTATGATGAGGATGGAGAGCTGACGGACTTCACGCCGTCGAACTTTCTCTATGGGCGCGCAACGCTGGACGGTCGGCCGGCGGTGGTGACGGCGGACGATTTTACCGTGCGCGGCGGCGCGGCGGATGCGGCGATTCACCGGAAGCTGATCGAAGCGGAGCTGCTGGCGAACGAATATCGCCTACCGCTCGTCCGCATGATCGAGGGCACGGGCGGCGGCGGCAGCGTCAGGACGCTGGAGCAGATGGGATATACCTATATTCCCGAGATCCCCGGCTGGGACATGATCGTCGACAATCTGAGCCAGGTGCCGGTCGTGGCGCTGGGTCTGGGGCCAGTCGCGGGGCTGGGCGCCGGTCGCATGGTCATGTCGCATTATTCGGTGCTGGTCGAGGGCGTGTCGCAGATGTTCGTCGCCGGGCCACCGGTCGTCGCGGCGGTGGGTGAGGCGCGCACGAAGGAAGAGCTGGGCGGCGCGCACATTCATGCGGCGAACGGCGCGGTGGACGACGTCGCAGAGAGCGAAGCGGACGCGTTCGCCAAGACGAAGCGGTTCCTGTCCTATCTGCCATCATCGGTGCATGAGCTGCCCGCGCGCGGCGAGACGAGCGATCCGGTGGACCGTACCGAGGACTGGCTGATCGGGGCGATCCCGCGCAATCCGAAGGCGCTCTACAAGATCCGGCCGATCCTGGAAGCGATCTTCGATGCGGGCTCGATCTTCGAGATCGGGCGGCGCTGGGGCACGGCGGTGGTGACGGCGTTCGCAAGGCTCGACGGCTGGCCGGTCGCGGTCATCGCCTCCGATCCGATGGCGCTGGGCGGGCTGTGGACGGCGGATACGGCGCGCAAGGTGGAGCGGTTCGTCGATCTGGCCGAGACCTTCCACCTGCCGGTTGTGCACATGGTCGACAATCCGGGCTTCATGATCGGCCTGCAGGCGGAGCGCGACGCGACCATTCGCTGGGGCTGCCGCGCGCTGACCGCCGTCTATCAGGCGTCGGTGCCCTGGTGCGCGCTCGTCATGCGCAAGGCCTATGGCATGGCGGGATCGGCGCACCAGAACGCGTCGCGGTTTCACTGGCGCATGGCCTGGCCGTCGGGCGACTGGGGCTCGCTGCCCATCGATGGCGGGCTGGAGGCGGCGTACAAGTCCGATCTGGAAGCGGCCGACGATGCGGGGGCGGAACTGGCGGCCATTCGCGCGCGGCTGGATGCGGTGCGCTCCCCATTCCGGACGGCGGAGCGGTTCGGGGTCGAGGAGATCATCGATCCGCGCGAAACGCGGGCGCGCTTCTGCGAATTCGCCGAACACGCGCAGCGGGCGCTGACGCCCGGGCGGCGGACATTCGGATATCGGGTTTGAGAGTGCCGGTTTTTGAATTCATCGTATCTTTCCCTTCCCTGTGGGGAGGGGCAGAGGTGGGGGCGAGCCGCAGGCGAGCCTGACGAATATTCGCGCGGCGGCGCGGTCCGGACGCTGCTGACGCGTCGATCTTCGCGGCGCTCTTGCGAGCGCGGCCCCACCCCTACCCCTCCCCCAAGGGGAGGGGAGAGACTGGCATGGAGTAGGTCGGACATGAGTGTGACGAAGCTGACGACGCACCGAGTGAACAAGGTCTGGGGACGGAAGGACCTGTCGCCCTGGTTCCCGGATGTCGAAGAGAAGCTCGGCGAGATCTGGTTCCAGCATCCTGAGGATGTGGATGAAGAGCTGATGGTCAAATATCTGTTCACCAGTGAAAAACTGTCCGTACAAGTGCACCCCGATGATGCGGCGGCACGGGCGGCAGGTCATGCGCGCGGCAAGGAAGAGGCGTGGCTGATCCTGGACGCGGCGCCGGACGCGACGTTGGGGCTGGGGACGGTGCGTGCGCTTTCGGCGGAGGAGTTGCGCGCGGCGGCGCTCGATGGGTCGATCGAGGGCCTGATCGACTGGAAGCCGGCGAAGGCGGGCATGTTCGTCTATTCGCCCGCCGGAACCGTGCACGCGATCGGGCCGGGCGTGACGCTGATCGAGGTACAGCAGAATGTCGACCTGACCTATCGGTTGTACGATTATGGCCGGCCGCGTGAACTGCATCTGGACGAGGCGGTCGCAGTGGCCGATGCGCGGCCGTTCGTGACCGAGGACATGTCGCGGGAGATTGCGCCGGGGCGGACGGTGCTGTGCACGGGCGGGAAGTTCGTCGTCGAGCGCTGGACTTGTGGGGGCGATGTTCGTGTTGCGCCGGAGATCGGGCGGCCGGTCTGGTTGACCGTGGTGTCGGGTGGATTGTCAGGTGAAGGAGTGGAGGCGCGGGCCGGGGAGGTTCTGCTGGTGGATGCTTCCGCAGCGCTGATGGCGGAAATGGGGACGGACGTCGTCGCGGGTTATCCGGGCGACAGCGTCGTGGACCGGCTGTTGCGGTAAGACCCCTCCACCGCCGTTCCGGCGGTCCCCCACCCCGTTCCGGGGAGGATCAGTCAGCGTGCTCCCGGTACCGCGAGAGGAACGTTCTAACCCTCCAGCGGCCGGCAGACGGCGATCGTGCTCTTGGCCAGGAGGAGCATGGTGCCATCTTCGTGGAGGAAGGGGAAGAAGGGGCGGCTGTCGTTGAGGCAGTCGAGGACGCGCTCGCCGGTACCGACGAAAATGTGACCCGTCAGCGTCGTGCCGTCGTCCAGCACCAGCTCGCAGGCGGCCTTTTCCTTGGTGCGGATGCGGCGTTTCGGCGTGATCTGATGGCGGACGATGGAATCGGCGATGATGGACGGCATGGCGTGCTCGTCCTCGAACGCCGGCTTCGCGTCGTCGAGATCGGCGTTGAGAGGGATGGGATCGGTCACAGGCACGCCTCCAGCAGGGGCTGTTCGAAGCCATAGCCCTTGGCCTTTTCGAGGGCGTGCGGGCGAAGGCCGAGCGAGCGGTACTCGCCGATGATCTTGCCCTTCTCGTCCTCGTCGAGATACTGGAACTTGAAGAGTTCCTGGGTGATGATAACGGGGCCTTCCATGCCGCAGACCTCGGTGATGGAGGTGCAGCGGCGCGAGCCGTCGCGCAGGCGCTTCACCTGCACGATCAGGTCGACGGAATCGGCGATCTGGCGCGTGATCGCCTCTTTCGGGATCTTGATGTCGCCCATCAGCACCATGTTTTCCATACGGCCGAGGCATTCGCGCGGGCTGTTGGAGTGAAGCGTACACATGGAGCCGTCATGGCCCGTGTTCATGGCGGCGAGGAGGTCGAAACATTCCTGGCCGCGAATCTCGCCCAGGATCACGCGATCGGGGCGCATACGCAGCGAGTTGATGACGAGGTCGCGAATGGTGATCGCGCCCTTGCCCTCAAGGTTCGCAGGGCGGGTTTCGAGCGGTAGGACGTGCGGCTGCTGCAGGCGAAGTTCGGCCGCATCCTCGATGGTGATGACACGCTCGCCCGGGTCGATCATCTTGGAGAGCGCGTTCAGCATCGTCGTCTTGCCCGAACCGGTGCCGCCCGAGATCACGATATTGAAGCGGCTGGCGGCGGCGATCTTCAGCGCCGTGCACATCTGCTCGTTCATCGCGCCCCAGTCCTTGAGGTTGTCGAGCGTGATGGGCTTTTCGGAGAATTTCCGGATGGAGATCGCCGTGCCCTTGAGGGACAGCGGCGGGACGATGACGTTGACGCGGCTGCCGTCCTCGAGACGGGCGTCGGCGAGCGGCGTGGTCTGGTCGACGCGGCGACCGACGCGGTTGACGATGCGCTGCGCCACCTGGTTGAGGTGGTCCTCGTCGCGGAACTTGATGGGGGCGAGCTTCAGCGTGCCGCCCTTTTCGATGTAGGTCTGGTCGGGGCCGTTGACCATGATGTCAGAGACGGCCTCGTCGGCGAGCAGTTCCTCGAGCGGGCCGAGGCCAAGCAGTTCGTCGACCAGCAC